>JAYUZN010000152.1:0-4608 GCA_043751755.1 Bacteroidota bacterium
GATGGCACAGCTATCATCAGCACCACCGATTTTTTCATGCCGATAGTAGATGATGGCTTCGATTTTGGCAGAATAGCCTCCGTCAATGCCATTAGCGACATCTACGCAATGGGTGGCACTCCTTTGATGGCAATAGCGATTTTGGGCTGGCCCATAGACAAACTCCCGCCCGAAGTGGCACGCACCGTCATAGAAGGCAGTCGTGTGGCATGTGCAGCGGCAGGCATTCCCCTTGCAGGTGGGCATAGCATAGACAATCCTGAACCCATTTTTGGCTTGGCAGTTACAGGGCGGGCAGAAATAAAACACATAAAACAGAATACAGGCGGCGAAATCGGCTGCAAATTATTTTTGACAAAACCCCTTGGCGTAGGCATTTTGTCCACCGCCCAAAAAAAAGAACTCCTTTTGCCCGAACACAAAAACGTAGCAAGAGACTTGATGATTCAGCTCAATAAAGCGGGCGAAACCTTTGGAAAATTGCCCTATATAAAGGCAATGACAGATGTTACAGGCTTTGGTTTGTTGGGGCATTTGTGCGAAATGTGTGAAGGAAGCGGGCTAAGTGCAGATATTTTCTTTGAAAAAGTGCCTAAAATTTCCATCATAGACGAATATATTGCCCAAAAATGCTTGCCGGGTGGCACACACCGAAATTGGGATAGTTACGGACACAAAATCGCAGAAATCTCTGATACTCAAAAATTTATCCTTGCCGACCCCCAAACGAGTGGAGGCTTATTGGTCGCTGTTTCGCCCGAAGCAGAAGACGATTTTTTGCAAGTAGCCAAAGGATTAGGCTTTGACTTGGAGGCTATTGGGGTTTTGAAGGAAAAAAGGGAGAAATGGATATATGTAAGGTAAACATGCCCCCTCAAGCACTCTTAACAAAGCGAATCTGTTTGCGAATTTGTAAGAAACTGTCGTTTGTATGGCACTTCTGAATAGGGCTACCGCACCAAATTTCTTTTGTCTATTTTAACTCACTATGAACACAAAAATAATAATCTGATATTTACCACTAAGGCACGAAGGAAACTAAGAAAGAAAAAATGTGCCTTAGATTCCTTCTTTTACCTCATTGCTTCGTGATTCTTTGTGCCTTAGTGGTGAGAAAAATATCTTTTTATTTTGGTGCGGTAGCCCTAACTTCTGAACGTCTTTGTTTCAGATTTCAAACTCATCTTTTACCTATTCGGATAAAGTTCTATTTCTGGTAAAAACCGAAAATCCTTGATAATTTTTTCTTTTTTCATAACCTATCCCCCCATGCTTTTTGTCTAAGTTCGGCTTGTGTGATGTTTTTATTCTTCCATATTCCTGCCATTGCAAAGGGATTTGCTTTTTTGGCAGCATAAGTTATAGGCAAATTCGCAAGCTTTTGCAGCTTTTTTGCAACAGGAATATCTGTTTTAATCACCTTAAAATCAAATAGTTGTACCAAATTGGCAAACTGATGCAAGGCTTCTGTATTGTCGGAATGAATGGTGATACTGGGCATAATTGTGTGTTGAGATGTATTGATAAAGTAAAGTTGCAAACGAAGGAAGGTATTATTCCCCATATTTGAGCAAAAACTCTGGATTAATTGCCTTAAAACTGACCCTTCCTTGTGGCAAATGCTCGTCCGAAATATCTATTTTTTCTGCTAATGGACGAATAACAATGCCTTCTGCCCAACTTTCTGGGCGCATAACACTTCGTACAGAAGCCATTTTTACAATCGTATCTATGTCATTTTCAAGGAGATAGTCCGTAGAAAGTACAGGAACCATAGGCAAATCCATCTGCGTCATCAAAGCCGAAAAATCCTCAAAAGACAAATATTGAAAAGTATCTATGTCAAAAGCATTGAAAAAAAACACCTTTTGCCCCCGTAATTTGAGTTTATTGCTTTGAATCCCTTCGCCTACAAGTTCGCCTTGAAGCGCAAAATTCTTGCCCAAACTCCGCAACTTATTTTCAATATCCATCTCTCTTGCCACTTTCCAAAGGCTATTTTCTGCGTCTTCCAAAAGTTCCAAATTTCTACTTGCCACCCCAAATTCGCCTTCTTTGACAAAATAAGTAGCCGAACTTCCGTCCAATTTTTCGGTAATATAGCACTTTTCGCCCTTGAATTTGTCCAAAAGTTTTTGCAAAACCTGTACCCTTGTTTCGTCCGTTTTGGGCATAAAAGAAGGGAACTTGCCTTTTGCAATGCCTGCAAGATGGGCAGGAATAGGCGGCTCATATTTGATAATGCCCAAGGCTTCTGTACAATCTGCATCTTCTAACACTTCAAAATCTGCGGGCAAAAACGACAAAGGAAAGCAAATTCCTTGCGAAATCTGCCCACGAAGGCGCGCTGTTTTGATTCTCATGCCACGTGGTCGCAAAAACTCAAATTCAGGTTTTTCGGGCATAAGGCTGTCTATTTCGCAATAAATAACCAAGTCTCCGACTTGAAATTCCCCTTTTTTGACCACAAGTTGCCAACCCAAAACGCTCGCTCTTTCTATGGCATCAGCGTTTTCTATCGGGTCTAAGGCTTTGATTTTCTGAATACTGGCTAATTTTCTCATGATATTTTTGTTATTAGATTCACGCAGATTTCGCAGATGATAGCAGATTTCGCAGATAAGGAAATAAAAAACGGGAATGAGCCACGAATTACACGAATTAACACGAATTAACAGCCCTAATTCGTGAAAATTCGTGGCAAGAAAAACAGGTTTTGCGTAAGTCCTAAGTATCTCATTTCCCACCTTTGCGTCTATTGTCCTCTTTGCATAACATTTGGCAATTTGCGGCATTTGTTTTTCCGCCTTCGTGCCAAGGGGTTATGTGGTCGGCTTCCATTTCGTTTAGCTTAAATTCAACGCCGCAGGTTGCGCAAATTCCTTGTTGTCTTTCATAAGCTTCCCGTTTTTGATTGTCGCTAAATGCGCGGATATTCAAAAACTTTTCTTTTCGGGTCAGTACAAACGTATAAATGCCTTTCTTATTATCTACGTCTTCGTCTAACATCAACCGCGTAATTTCTTGCTCCAATTTCGTTGAGTCAAAAGCTTGATTATTAAACTCGTTGTACAAAATGCCCCAATATATACCTTTCATTTCTTTGCGATACTTGGGAAATGTGGCTCTGACCCAAGCAATTACGGCTTGAAAATAATCCCAAAGTTCAGTTGCATTTGCTTGGTGCTGATTGTTAGACATATATTCTTTGATTTCTCCGTTTGAAATCCAAAAAATGGCGGTTTCCAAAAATTCTTGGCGGTTTGCCGAACCACTCATATAATCATCACCTAATTTGGGGCGATTGTTTTTTGAAAAATAGCGTTTCGCATCAGAAACCCACGAACCCGAATAAACGGCATTGCGTAATTCTTGATGCGTAAGTTCTTTCCCTGCAATATTGATAGTTTCAAACCACGCCAATTTTTCGCTATCTTTGCCACTACAAAAATAAACCATCAATTTATAACCTAATATTTGTGCTTGTTTGTCGTTTGTTAGATTGTGAAAAGCTAATCCGTTTACCGAAAAATCGCCATTCACATATTGGCAAATAGAAATTGTGCGTTGCTGTCCGTCAATCACTTCAAAGTTGCCGTCTTCACGCACTGCCCAATACATCACATTCAAGGGGAAATCTTTTTGTAAGGTATCAATTACGGCTTTGCGTTCTTTGTCGCCATACACAAACTCCCGTTGATAAGGAGGACGAATATCCAATTTGCCGTCATAGCCAACCACTCCATTTTCTTGGTTGTCTTGATAGTTTTTGAATAGTTCTAATACAGAAATTTCGTTAAGTTCTATTTTCATAGTTTTCGATTCTTTATTAAAATTCTTGCATAAGTTGATTTATAGTTATTGCCAACTTTAATTACACCACGCCTATTTAAGTCACCTGGATTTGGTACATCTTCCAGGGTATATATTTTAGTTTTTAATCCTGAAATATTGTCTCTATCAGTTATTCCAATAATCTCAAACTGCTCTGGATTATATTTATCTAAAAAAGTAATTGGAACCCCCATCGCACCTTGATAGTCCATTGGTATTTCAGTAACCTTGCTCACTTCAATTGCCTCGTAATTATCATATTTTGGATATTCTTCAAGGGAATATTTTTTGTAAAGAATTAAATCTTCGTGCCGTTTTCTATTATCAAGATTTGTGTACCAACAAATATTACCAAAAATTGCAAATGTAACTCCATCTTTAACTGTTATACTATTATGTTCAGCATTTTTAGGCATTGAAAATTTTTTAACAGCATTATATCCCATCCATATTTTATTTTCTTGAATATATTTAAAAAGCTCTTTGTAAGAAATGGCATTTTGGCTACCAATGATTAGAAATTTTTTGTCATATTCCACCAGTTGCGCCACATATTCTCGAAACAATGAAAAGGGAGGATTTGTAACGACAATATCTGCTTCTTTCAACAGCTCAACACATTCAGCGCTTCTAAAATCGCCATCACCTTGCAGATGAATAATGCCAATTTCTTCGGGATTCGGCACTCTGTCGCCATTTTTGTCGCCTGTATAGGCTAAATAGATGGCTTTTTCGGAGCTATGTTCGCTAAATAAATCGCTATTTTGGTTTTTG
>JAYUZN010000153.1:0-1894 GCA_043751755.1 Bacteroidota bacterium
CCCAGCACATTCAAGGTCTTTTTGATGTCGCCCTCCCTATCCGTACTATCAAAAACTACTTCTACAAAGCCTCTTTTTCCCGGCGGAATAGCCTCTGACGACCATTTTGGGGCAGTGCAGCCGCAGGAGGTTTTTACCCTTGAAATATAAAAGTCCTGATTTCCTTTATTTTCAAAATAATATTTGTGGGTGATTTTTTCTCCTGCAACAACTTTCCCAAAATCGAAAGAAGTTTCCTGCCATTCAATCTGGGTTCTTGGGCGGTTTTGAGCGATTTGTTCTTCCTTTTCTTGGATATTTTTTTCCTGATTAAATGCCTGAATTAAAGAATCTAATAAATGAAGGGAATCGGACTTGATAGATTGCGCAAATGTCGCAAGGCTACACAAGAGCAAAAAGAAGGAGAAAAATATTTTTTTCATGCTTTTTACAAAATGATTAAATGTCTTCTTTAAACGGATTATACAACTTCAAGCCCTGTATATTTTTAAAATCTTTTTCATTTCGGGTAACGAGTGTGAGGTTATACAGAGATGCAGTAGCAGCAATAATAGCATCTGGAGCAGGAATTTTCATTTCTTGTTTCAATTCTATCGTTTTATTTTCTATTTCTACATCAATATAAATCACATTTGCGCTTTCCATGAAAGTTGATAGCCTATTTTTATCGCTTTCAGCGATTTTATGCCAACCCATAACTTCAATTTTCTTAATGGTGGAAATATTAAACGAAGTCAGGAATATCTTTGACACTTTTTCATAATGAGCCACAGGTATTTTGCCATCTATGTAATAAATGACGACATTTGTATCAATTAAAAAGTTCTGTTCCATTCGCTTCGCATGTTTTTTAATTCTTCTTCTATGTCTAAGTTTAAATAAGCCGTCATACCAAAATAAGCTGTAGGGTCAAATTTTTTATTTTCTAACACATTATCCTTTTCTGCTTCTTTTTTAAACAGATTAGGCAAATAACCTTGAATGAACCGCCATAACCCCATGGGAATGACTACTGATTCTTGCTGCCCTTGATAGTTATATATATATTTGATGTCCATAATGAATGATAATGAAGAGAAGTAATATAAAATGCAAAGTAAAGGAATTTTCAGCACATTTACAAGGATTGATAGCATTTTTCATGTCAAAACAGCCTTCTCATTTCTCGTATCTCCCGCCATTTCAGGGCAAAAACACACATTAATATGAAAACACCCCCCATAACACTTTGTAAAAGCCAAGGAAGCCCTGTTTTTTGCAAGAAAAAGAAGCCCAAAAACAGCCCTCCAAATAGCAAAAATAACTGAAAAGTCTGAAAATACGGAATTTGGAGTTTTGTATATTTTTGGAGAATAACAGTATAAAAACAGCCAATAATCGCATAGCAAACCACCGTTGTCCAAGCAGCCGCAATGCCTCCATATTTGGGGATAAAGAAAATATTGAGCAAAATATTGACAAGCATCGTGAGCGCGAAACCCACATTCACATATTTTGTGTAGCCCGAAGCCGTAAGCAAAGTGCCAAAAACCGCAAAAGTAGCATTGAGAGCCGCACCTAAAAAGAGAATTTGAATATAACTTTCCATCTTATCCAATTCTTCGCAGGAACTATTCGGAAATAAAAACAGCAATTTATCTGCGAAAAAATAGCCCCATGCGCCCATAAAAATAAGCGGAACAGCAGCCATTACCTGTCCTATGTTTAACAATTTTTGTTGCGCTGCCAAGTCTTTTGTGAGGTAGGCAAAACGGGCAAAGAAAAACGGCAGCACCGTCCAAAGATACATATTTATGGCATCTAACCAACGATAAGCCCCTGAATATAAGCCTGTTTCCGTATTTCCAATAAGGCTTTTGAGCAATACTTGGTCTATTTTTTCATTGGCAGAAGT
>JAYUZN010000154.1:0-3173 GCA_043751755.1 Bacteroidota bacterium
GGGTTTTATCGTAATGAAATGGAGATAAAAACTTTTTTCCCCAAATTTTGACTAAACCACTTGCTTGATAACCAATACTTTATGAGTATCCGCTAACGACTAAGGTTGCCGATTTTTTCGCTGAGGTGTTCGCCTTGTGAGTTTGGGTAGCGAAAATTGGCGGCAACCTCTTTGTTGGTGGCATTTTATTTAAGGTTAAGTCCTAAGACAAAACAATATGAAAATGTTTGTTTTATCCGAAGACTTACCCTAGTTTATATGCTAACTTAAAATTACAAATTCATATCCTCAATAACTGTATAAACAGAATTATCCCAAAATTCAAAGAGGCTCTTAAACTTAAATCGTAAAATCATAAGACTCTCTAAATCCGAAACGATTCCACCATTAAGTGTTAATGGTCTTTCATAAAAATTATATGCAATTTTTGTTGGTAGATAATCGCCCTTATTATTGGTCATAATTTCTACCATCTGCTGAGAATAAAAAGATAATCTATCCTCAATAAAATCAAAAAAATCGCATGGAAGTAGTCTTATTATTCCTTCATTATAACAAAATTTATGAAGTTCTAAAAAATATTCATCTTTAAATTGATTGAATAAATGAGGTCTTACTTTCCTAAATTTCGCAAAGATACTTACTGTACCGAATAGCATTAACTCAAAAGCCCCCTCTTTTGTATTTTCCCCTTCGTTGAAAATGAGCATACTCGCTAACAAGCTAGCACTCACAAGCATTTTAGCGGGCGTATCTTTCGATTTATCTCCAGAATTTTCGAATATCTTCATAATTTTGTTGGTGAATAATTTATATTAAGAATAAAAAGGTAAAATCAAAAAGATGTTTCCCGATTGTAAATTAGTATCTAAGCTGAAACTTCTATCAAATCTCCATAATAAACCTTTTCTTCTTTATTTGACGATAAAATAAAGTAACTTTCTGTGATTTCGCGTATTTCCAAATGCTTGCCCCATTCTAAGTCAAGTAGTTGTTTTTCTGGTAAATCATATCTATAAACCCATTGGAGAGAGCTATGATTTTTCACACGAAATTTAATTCCCATTATAAATTGTCCATTTGTCATAAAATTATATTATTAAAAGTAAAATATTAATTTTAAATTTACTTGCCACCAACGGACGAGTGCTGCTGCAGGGCGGGCGGCGTGTTGGCTTGCGTTTTGCTACGCCCGACTTGCCAGCAGCACTTATGTTCTGCGATTCTTTATTGTATAGTTACATCTAATTGCCCCCCTGTTACTCTAATAGTTTCACTTTTGACAGTAGATGGGTCACAATCGGGGTAGCCATATCCTCCATAATAAGCAATATAGGTATACAATCCTGTAGGAATATCTCTTGCGCATACTTCTTGCCTACCATTGACTTTGAATATTCTTACACCGTTTGTTTCTTGACAGTTAAAAGATTCATTTCCAGGTTTTAAGAGGATAATTATTTGATTTCCATTTCCCGTTTGATGCGAAAAACAAACATCTCCTGTTTGCGTTTTGACAACAGGAGGATGCGAAATTATTTCTTTTACAGGTTTAACAGGGGGGATTTCCTGCACTCCTGTAGGTGTATTGTAATCTCTGCCCTTTACAATAATTTTTTTATTATACTCCTCAAATTCATGTATTTTCATTATATTCATTTGATAGGAATTTAACAAATCTCCATCTTTGTTATCAAGTAGTATTAAATCAACAATATAATAAGACCCAAACTCGGATATTGTTGCACAAATTGAAACTTCAGCTACAGATAATCTTCCTAATTCTATAGCCATGGCAGAGCTATTATTATAATACTTGATAAGCTCTTTTTCTTTTATAATTTGCTCAAGTCGTGACCTTTCCAGCACTTTAAAATTGGTTTGATTGTTTGTTTTAGTAGCCAATTTTGAAGATACTTGCCTGCAAAAAAATACTCCCAGTTCTGTAACAGAATTATCTTGATTGATAAAATCTACAACTGCAACTTTGGGTTTTGTTTTTCCTGTTACAATTATTTTCTTAGCAAGTGAATCGCAAGCACTCAGAATTGCAGCATTAAAATCTTGTGCAACAAGGTTTAAGGAAGATAAACCTAAAATAAATAAAATTGTAAATTTTAATCTCATAAATGTTTGATAAATGTGTAATTAAATTAGCGTTAAATATTGGTGTGTGCTTAGAAATCTATTTCTATGCCCAACCTGCCACCTAATGCAAAAAATAAAATTATTGATCCAATCACAGCAATAACAACAAGCACATAACTGGAATAGTGCCATACTACCGCCATTGTTTTATTAAAGGAACTTTTACTTACTGCAATTTTTTTGTATTGCCATACCCTAATTGATTGACTTTCAGGGATAGTTGTATTATAAGAAGCACTAAGAAAACAATTAGGTGTTGCTTTGGCGGCAGCATAAGCATTTGGCAAATAAATGTCAGTATAAGAAATATCTTTTGCTTCTTTCGGTTCTATCAGTGCAGTTACAGAAATAGCATAATATCCATCAGTAGCATATTTTATATCAAAAGTGTTTTCCAAAACATATATGTCATGTTCTCCTATTATTTTAGCACCTTCTATCACGTGCTTTTCTCCCCCTTCCTTGAATGTTAAATATTTGCCCTGCTGTTCAAAACGAATTTGAGTTGATAACTCTAACTTCACCTTATCTCCCACAAACGATTGAGGATTATCGTTAAAACCATAAGCATAATAGAGATAGCCTATCCCCAAAGCAAGCAAAATAATAAATGGTGTTGGTTTAATATATTTTAGCATAAAATTTGATGTTGAGTTTATAAATTTGGAATTAGCTTCCGTAACCTGTTGTAAGATACTTTTTGACGCACTCCTTCAGTTTTCTGTCGTAATCAGTAGAATAGGTTTTTAAAAACCATACTATAATTGGTGGGTAATCTGTAAAAAAAAGCATAATATTTAACAATATTGACTTATTGCCTAAAAAATATTTTTTGTCCTTCATTAAATATATTATGAGAGCATTTTCCATATGCGCCCGAATGGTCTCAATAGGAATACCCTTATAATTTTCACTATATCTTGAAGGGCTAAAACCCAATTCTTCAAGAGGAAATAAATTAAAATATTTTTTTGCCATGTATTTTAAGTTTGATTAATTTTAACTTCATATCGCAGAACGAAAAT
>JAYUZN010000155.1:0-8798 GCA_043751755.1 Bacteroidota bacterium
TAAAAGAAAATTAAAAAAATATCAGATATTCGTATTAATTGTAAATTAAAATAACTACCTGTCGTAAATTTCTGTTGCAAGATTAGCCTTTAGGGGGGCGGGGGGGCAAAAATGCCTTTTACAAAAATTACGATAAAATTGGGAACTTATTTACTATTCATTCCTTATAGAAAGTGATGGGTAGCATTTTTTTCATTTGTGGCATATTTGTAGCTTTTCAGGGTGGCGCGCCTTTGAAAGGTGCGCCACCTAATACCTTATGTCGTTATCAAATTTACGAGAAATCAGTGTTCTCAACGGCTTAAAAACGGCGTTTTTACTACTTCCGCTTTTATGGCTTTGCCCCGAATCATTATGTCTATCTGCGAGCCAGCTTCGGACAATGCGATAGGCACATATCCCATGCCTATTCCTATATTTAATATGGGAGAAATAGAGCCAGAAGTTACGATTCCTACGATTTGCCCTTGAGACGCGATTTCGTAGTCGTGGCGGGGAATGCCATTTTCTATCATTTTGAAGCCTACTAATTTGCGGGTTAGTCCTTCGGCTTTTTGTTTGTTGAGCCAGTCCGAGCCATTAAATTCGCCTTTTTTGAGCTTGGTTATCCAGCCTAATCCTGCTTCTAAGGGCGAAGTTGTGTCGTTGATGTCGTTGCCATACAGCATGTAGCCCATTTCTAAGCGCAAGGTATCTCTGCAGCCCAGACCTGTGGCGACTAAGCCATATTCCTTGCCAATTTCCGTCAAAGCCTCCCAAGTACGAACGGCGTGTTCTTTGTACAAAAAGATTTCAAACGTTCTTTCGCCTGTGTAGCCTGTGGTGGCGACAAGGGAATTTTCCGCGCCATTATAGGTTCCTTTTTGGAAAAAATACGTGCCGAGTTTTGACAAATCTATATCGGTCAGTTTTTGGCAAATCGCTTCTGCATTGGGACCCGAAACGGCTATCAAAGCGGTTTGTGCCGAAATATCCAACATTTCGGCTCCTATGCTTTTATTGGTTTCCACTATCCAATTCCAGTCTTTTTCGATGTTAGAAGCGTTTACGACAATCATATATTCTTCGTGTCGAATATAGTAAACAATGCAATCATCTACGATTCCGCCCGTAAAATTGGGGAAACAAGAATATTGTGCTTTGCCATGATGCAAGGCGGCAGCATCATTTGAAGTAACTTTTTGGATAAGTTCGAGGGCTTTGGGTCCCCGAATAATAAATTCGCCCATATGCGAAACGTCAAAAATCCCTGCAGTTTGGCGCACTGCCAAATGCTCGGCTTTGTCGCCTGTATAACGCACAGGCATTTCGTAGCCCGCAAAGGGGATAATTTTTGCCCCAAGTGCTTGATGAATGTCGTAAAGTACGGTTTTTTGTGTCATATATGTAGATGCTATTTGGCTTTTGAAATCGAGTAGATGAGCGATTTTAACGGATTTATCATTAGGTTTTGATGAGGTAAAAGTCCCGTCTGCGACAATCTGCGTAAACCTACAACTTCAATTTTTTAAATATAAATTCTGGAATATTCTTGATAATCAACATAATATATTTCCACATCCACAAAGTATAAAGGACATTTTTGCCTTTTTGGGCAGCTTTGTAAATGTCTTTTGCTACCTGTTCGGGCTGCGCTGTGAGGGGAGCAGGTAGGGGGAGATTTGCGGTCATGGAAGTGCGCACAAAACCCGGTTTTACGGTCAAAACATGTACTCCTGCTACTGAAAGCCGATTTCGCAAGCCTGACAAATAGGCAGAAAAGCCCGCTTTTGCACTTCCATACAAGTAGTTTGAGCCTCTGCCTCTATCTCCTGCCACCGAACTAATGCCAATAATCGTCCCTCTTTTATGGATTTCCATTTCTGCTGCCACCTTTTCCAAAATAGAAACCGCCCCCATATAATTGACTGCAAGCGTATTTTCGGCTAAATTCCAATCTTTTTCGGCTTCTTTCTGCGCATACATTACCCCAAATACACAAATCACTACCTCAGGTTTTGGGCTAAATTGCTGGTAAAACCCCGCATGACTTTCATAGTTTTTGGCATCAAACTCAAAGGCTTTCACGCTTATATTATAACGTATAGCCAAATCGCTGATATCTGCAGTTAAAGTATGGCTATTTCTTGCCGCCAAATAGAGATGATGCCCATTTTTGGCGTATTCGTGTGCCAAGGCTCTTGCAATATCCGATTTTGCACCGAGAATGAGAATATTCATGGATATGTTTTTTTTAGGATACAAAGGTATTAGACTTTGGACAAAAAAAGGTAAAAATAGACAGAAAAGTCCGAGATTTGAAGTCTGAAAACAAAAAGCGAACCATTCTGCCATTCTATGTTAAAGTTGAGTCCTGTTTACGGGAAGCCTTTAGCGAATTTAGTGATGTCCTTATCCAGCCGTGTGGGTTGTACAAGTGTAACGGCGCTGAGTGAGAGTCTGTTATATCATTATCAATATAGTAGTATTTGCGATACGATTCATCATATCGCCCTTACTCCTGTGGATTTATGTGTCCTCAAAACCGTAGTCTTACGGGATCGAATGCCCCCCTTATTCCCCCCTCATAACTCCTTCTGCCAGCACTTGTTTCAAGTCTGTCCCTACAATTTTATTGATAAAATCCCCCTGAAAAGGAATCCCAACTTTTATATAATTATCCGTAAAGCCAAACATTGTCCCGCCTTCTTGCTCCGATTCCCACAAAACAGGGCGACTTGTGCCGACAAACTGCTCATAGAAAAAACGCCTTTTTTTGTCCGAAAGCATACGAAGGCGTTTATTTCTTTCATTTCGGACAGCTTTTGGCACAGCATTTTCCATATTATAAGCGGGCGTATTTTCCCTTTCAGAATAGGTAAACACATGCAAATATGAAATGTCTAACTCATTCAAAAACAAGTAAGTATCTTCAAAATGTGCCTCTGTTTCACCCGGAAAACCCACAATCACATCTACGCCAATACAGGCATGAGGCATGAAGGATTTTATATTTTCTACCCTATCTGCATACAATTCTCTGCGATAGCGGCGGCGCATTGCTCCCAAAATCTCATTGTTTCCGCTTTGCAAAGGGAGATGAAAATGCGGCATAATGCGTTTTGAATGTGCCACAAAATCAATTATATGATGATTGAGCAAATTCGGTTCTATCGAAGAAATGCGCACCCGTTCTATGCCTTCCATTTCGTCCAATGCCTTGACAATATCCAACAAAGTTTCGGGTTGCTCTTTGCCATAATCGCCAATATTTACCCCAGCTAACACGATTTCTTTCACACCAGCTGCCGCAATTTTACGGGCATTTGCCAACACATTTTCAAAAGAATCGCTACGACTTTTGCCACGTGCCAAAGGAATTGTGCAAAAAGTGCATTTATAATCGCAGCCATCTTGAATTTTGAGGTAAGAACGCGTCCTGTCTCCCAAAGAAAAAGCCTCTGTAAAATCGGTAACTTCGTGGATTTCGGAATGAAAAATGCAAGGATTTTCTGTTTTTTGCATGTCGCCTATCAGTTCCAGAATCCGAAATTTGTCATTTGCGCCAACGACCAAATCCACGCCCGGAATTTCGGCAATTTCTGTAGGTTTGAGTTGCGCATAGCAGCCCATTATAACGATATAAGCCGCCGGGTTTCGCCCCAAAGCCTGCCGAACCGTATAGCGACATTTTTTGTTTGCCTCCTCCGTTACAGAGCAGGTATTTATAACATAAACATCTGCGGGTTCTTCAAAGTTTTTTTTCAAAAAACCGGCTTCCAAAAATTTCCGCCCAATAGCAGAAGTTTCCGAAAAGTTGAGTTTACACCCTAATGTATGAAAAGCTACACTGTGCATGTGTGTTTTTTGGCGTATCGTAATTGTATTTCACGCAGATTTTCGCAAATGAGAGCAGATATCGCAGATATTCTGTATTGTTTTATCTGCGAAATCTGCTTAAATCCGCGCAAATCTGCGTGAAATGCAGCATTTTCCACAAAGGTACGAAATTTTCTGGCTATAATGTAAAAGGTTTTTTTGTAGTTAGTTCATTAAATCTCTCGCAAAGCCGCCAATTTCTGTTCCGCATCAGCCTTTTTCTTGCGCTCTGCAGCCAAGACTTCGGGTTTTGCATTTGCTACAAATTTCTCATTGTCCAATTTCTTGTTTACAGAAACCAAAAAACCTTCCAAATACACAATTTCCTTTTCGGCTTTTTCTTTTTCTGCTGCGAAATCTATATTTTTGAGCGGAATAAAAAACTCATCTGTCCCCACTCTCACAGCTCCTGCCTCTGTTATTTTTTCGGAAACAAAATGAATTTCAGTTGCATTTAAAAACTTCTGAATCAAGGTTTTATGCTTTTCAAAAACAGTTTTTTGCGCGGTTTTGATAAACAATTCTATCGTTTCTTTGGGCGAAATTTGCTTGACTGCCCGAAACGCCCGAATCGCTACTACGACTTCTTGAATGGTTTGCATTTCGGAAAGAAGGGCAGTATTTATCTGTCCCATCGGAGAATATTGCGTAATACATAGAAATTCTTTCTCCCTTCTTTCGCGCACATTTTGCCACAATTCTTCGGAAATAAACGGCATAAAAGGGTGCAAAATCGTCATCAATTCTTCAAAGAAATGCTGAACTTTGTCGTAACCTTGTGCAGAAATCGGCTCACCGTAAGGCGGCTTCATCATTTCCAAATAATTGGCACAAAAATCGTCCCAAATCAGCTTGTACACCGTCATCAAAGCCTCTGACAAGCGGAATTGCTCAAATTGCGTATCTAAGATTTTCCTTACCTCATTCAAACGGCTTTCAAACCATTCTGAAGCATTGATTTCCATTTCGGAAAGGGGCAAATCCCTTGTTTCCCAGCCTTTTATGAGCCGAAAAGCGTTCCAAATTTTGTTAGCAAAATTGCTACCTTGCTCCACTAATTTGTCGTCATACAAAATATCATTTCCTGCGGGAGAACACAATAACATGCCCATTCTCACCGCATCTGCGCCGCTTGCCGCAATCAAATCCAAAGGGTCAGGCGAATTTCCGAGAGATTTTGACATTTTACGGCGCAATTTGTCGCGTACAATGCCTGTGAGATACACGTTTTGAAAAGGTTTTTTGCCCGCATATTCGTAGCCTGCCATAATCATGCGCGCCACCCAAAAAAACAAAATTTCGGGCGCAGTTACCAAGTCATTGGTAGGATAATAATACTTAACTTCCTCATTATCAGGGTTTGAAATACCTTTGAACACTTCGAGGGGCCAGAGCCACGAAGAAGCCCAAGTATCCAAAACATCTTCATCTTGCTGCAAATCTGCCAAAGTCAAAGCCACATTTCCTGTCAAAACCTTAGCCTTTTCCAAAGCCTCTTCCTTACTTTTTGCCACTACAAACAACTGTTCCTTGTTCCCTGCTAACTGCTCACTGCTAACTGTTATGAAATAGGCAGGTATCTGCTGTCCCCACCAAAGTTGGCGAGAAAGACACCAATCTTTCACATTTTCCATCCAATGACGGTAGGTATTCACAAATTTTTCGGGAATAATACTTACCTCTCCCTCCAAAACTGCCGTTAAAGCAGGGGAAGTTATTTTTTTCATGTCCAAAAACCACTGCATAGAGAGTTTTGGCTCAATTACAGCGTTTGTTCTTTCCGAAAAACCTACAGAATGGCTATACTCCTCCTCTTTATCCATTAAATCCGCAGCTTTTAAGGCTTTTGACATCATTTTTCTTGCCACTTCTCTCTCTTCTCCTACAAAAAAAGGAGACTTCTCATTCAATCTGCCATCTAAACCAATCGTATCTATCACTTCCAAATTGTGGCGCAAACCAATTTCATAGTCATTTTTGTCATGCGCAGGCGTAACTTTGAGGCAGCCCGTCCCAAATTCTCTATCTACATATTCGTCCAAAATGATAGGAATTACGCGATTTACTAAAGGAACGATTACTTTTTTGCCATGCAAATGCGTATATCTTGCGTCTTCGGGGTGAATCGCAAGCCCTGTGTCGCCCATAATCGTTTCGGGACGAGTCGTTGCAACTGTTAGAAAATTAGTTTCTCCTTCAATAAAGTATTTAACATAATATAATTTATCTGTTTTATCTTGAAAAATAACCTCCTCATCGGACACAGCTGTTTGCGCCTTCACGTCCCAATTGACCATGCGCAAGCCTCTATAAATGTAGCCTTTTTCGTACAAATCCACAAAAGTATCTACAACCGCCTTGTAATAGTGGTCGTCCATGGTGAAAGTTGTTCTATCCCAATCGCAACTTGCGCCCAATTTGCGCAGTTGTTGCAAGATAATTCCGCCATATTTTTCCTTCCAAACAAAGGCATGTTTGAGAAATTCCTCCCTGCCAATTTCGGATTTTTTGATGCCTTGTTCGCGCAACAAATTCACGACTTTTGCCTCCGTAGCAATCGAAGCATGGTCAGTGCCAGGCACCCATAAAGCATTGAAACCCATCATTCTACGTCTGCGCACCAAGACATCTTGAATGGTGTTGTTCAACATGTGTCCCATGTGCAAAACGCCTGTAACATTAGGCGGTGGCATCACAATCGTGTAGGGCGTTCTATGGTCAGGTACAGACTTAAATAATTGATTTTCAATCCATTTGTTGTACCATTTGTCCTCAACTTCGGAGGGAGAATATTTTGTGGAGAGAGCCATTTATAAAAATTGAGAATTGAAAGCTGTACATCTGAAGACTTATATAGCTCCATTTTGCCTTAATTTTGACCGTACAAAGATAGTGTAAAATTAGGTTCTTTTTGCCATTATACTCAAAATGGGATAGATTTTTCATCAATTTTCGTTTAAACAGGTCATTTCTTCAAGAAATGATATGTTTAATAGGCTTGCTGCTTGCGGGTAGAAATTTGACAGAAGCGGAATGTCAAGGCATCTTTTGCTTTTATCCAAAGGCAAAAAATGCGTAAACTACGAAAAAGAAGGAGCTTATTGCTTAAAATGAAAAGCGTTAAGGGCTAATTCTGCAACGCTTATTTTGGAATACAGATATTTCTCGCTTAGATTGGGAAAAGCATGCAAGATTTGTGATTGAACGAGTCTTGACAAGTGGCTTTTTGAGCGATTGGCAGGAAATTGTCCGCTATTATGGGTACGAAAGAATCAAAAACGAAGCCTTAGAAATCCGTTATTTGGATAGTCTTACGCTTAATTTTTGTAGCACTTTTTTTCCTCTTCCCAAACAAGCATTTAAAGGTTACAAACAAACACAGTCTATCCCGCAACATTGGACGTACTGAGAAGAATCATGGAATCGGATTTGTTTTCAGATTTTACCTTTAATCTATTTGCGCCATTGAAAATAAATACCTACTTTTGTTAAAATATAAAAAAAATGTGGGGTGTTTCACACCCGTTGTTACAAAAAGAATTTAGAAAAAGAAAAAAAGTAAGCACAAAGTCGTAATTTTGTGAATTTCCGACAGTCTCAAAATTATCTGACTATGCACTTACTTATACGATTTCGTCCCAATGAAGTGACGGTTGAAGACCGAATGCGGATAGGTTTTTTCCTAACCTACCAAAAGCGTCACGGTCAAGTGACTAAATTTGCGAAACAATACCAGGTTTCGCGTCCGTTTATTTACCGCACGGCAGCGGTTTTTAAAGCGTTTGTAGAACACTATGATTCGCCCAAAGCGAAGGCGGAACAGGCGCAAAAAGCCATAGAGAGCCTCACGCGCCAGATTTTTTCGCTGCGCTTGGACGGGAAATGCGGCATCAACAGCATTCATAGAATCCTCGGCGAACAAGGCACGTGCTACGATTCGGTCGGCTATATCAGCGAAATGCTGAGGTGTGCTGGCGAAAAGGTTGGCAATAGCGTCGAGTTTGAGCAGGCAATGACCTTTGTGTTCGCTTCTGATGAAATCTTTGCAAACGGTCGCCCGATTTTGATAACTGTTGACCCCATCAGTTTGGCTATTTTGCACATATCACTCGCCGATGACCGTTCTGCCGCAACGTGGCAAGCGCATTTTGCGGCACTCAAAGGCGTGAATGTGCAGCCCTTGTTGCTCGTAAAAGACGAAGGAACGGGACTAAAAGCGGCACAAAAAGCCTGTTTAGCCGATGTTTCCGTGCAAAGCGATACCTTTCATGGCGTTGCACACCGTCTAGGCGCGTTCAAACACCGCTTTCAACAGCAATATGAAACCGCATTGGCAAAGCAAATATACGCTGAAGAATTGTATTTTAAGTCAAAATCGGATGAAATTGCCGAAAAACGCTATCAAAACTGTCTTGTTTTCGCCAATAACACGGCAAAAGCTTTTGCCATGCGCCGCGATTTCTGCATTCTGTACCAATTCTTACTCGATTGTTTTCAACCCTTTGACAACGAAGGAACCCTCAAAAACGAAACAACCGTTGTCAGCGATTTTGACGAAACCCTCTTGCTGCTCAAAACCCTCAACAATAGGGCAATTAACGAAGAAATTAACAGTATAACTGCCTGTAAATCAACGCTTTTTACTTTTTTTAAGGCTACAAAAGAGATGGTACAAACGCTAACAAAAACAATCGATCCCACCGTTTTAGCCTATTTTTGTTCCGCACATCAACATCATAAAAACTATGTCAAGGCAAAGAAACCAGAACAACAAATATACCACAAAACACACGAACAGAGCATCTTAAACTTGCTTTACGATGAATTAGCAGACGACTTTAACACACAAAAAACATTGGTTTACAGTCAGTTAAGCACGATTGTGCAGAGTTCGGCAGCCGTAGAGTGCATCAATTCCATTTTGCGTCCATATCTAAACA
>JAYUZN010000156.1:0-14935 GCA_043751755.1 Bacteroidota bacterium
AGCAAAGTCCCCAAATTTTTGCGCAAAAAAATCTTGATAGAGCTGCAAAAGGCAAAAGAATTGTTTGATATAATGCGTTTTCGCAAGTATTTGGGCGAAAATTACAGCAAAGAAGATACTTTTATAGATGAAAATGGGCTAAACAAAACAGATTCTCTGCCCATTATTTGTGTTTATTTTTTGGGATTTGGCTTACAAGGAGTGCCTTTTGGGGTATTGAAGGTCGGGCGAGAATTTGAAGATGTATTGGGAAAAAAGCGTGTTTTTCTGCCCGTTCTTGACCCTTTTATTTCAGCCCTCACACACGAAAGTTATATGATACAATTACGGCGTTTAGACCCTTATTATAAAACGCCTTTGGAAAATATTTTGATGCTTTTTAATCAAAAGTTTATCCTTAAAACAGACCCTCACAAGTTGCAAATTGAGCATGACAACCTAGAAGACGAATTGGTTGAAAAAGCGGAAAGGCGGCTTTTACGTGCGATTAGTGATGAGGAGCTTCGCAAAAAAATGGACGTAGAGGACGAAATGGAACGCACTATTTTGCGAAAATTGAAGGAACAAGAAATAGAACTTGCCGAAAAAGATATCATAATTGAGCAAAAGGACACTGCACTGGCAGCGGCACTGGCAGAAAAAGACACTGCACTGGCGGAAAAACACACTGCTTTGGCAGAAAAAGATACTGCTTTGGCAGAAGAACGTAGGCAAAACATAGAACAAGCCGCCCTTCTTGCACAATTCGCAGCAGAAATTGAGGCTTTGCGCAAAAGAAAATGACCTTTTCAATTTATAAAACAATGACTACACTTGATATTCTAACAGTATTTGCAGATTTGCCTGCATTGAAGGAGCAAGAAATGGAACTTGCCAAGAAAAATAGGATAATTGAAGAAAAAAATAAACTCATTGAGCAAAAAGACTTGCTACTGGCAGAAAAAGACCTGCTACTGGCAGAAAAAGACCTGCTACTGGCAGAAAAAGACCTGCTACTGGCAGAAAAAGACCTGCTACTGGCAGAAAAAGATACTGCTTTGGCAGAAGAACGTAGGCAAAACATAGAACAAGCCGCCCTTCTTGCACAATTCGCAGCAGAAATTGAGGCGTTGAAAAAGGCGAAAGAATAGCTTTAATAGGCTCAAAATCAAGTAATTAATTTAAGCCTTACCATACATTTTTAATTCTATAAATGAAATACTACTTTATTTCCTTTATTTTTGCGCTAAGTCTCAACTTGAGAGCGCAGCAAATTGTGCCTATCCCTGTACAAGCGGAAGCAGGTAAAAATGACACCATTTATCTCTCCAATCGCTCGACCATTGTCGCAAATGATGCGGAAAGCCGCATGGCTGCACAGCTCTTTTCCGATTATTTGAGAGACCATTTTAAGCTCAAAATAGCCGTAGTTGATGCCCCTTACGCAGAAGACGAAATCGCCAATTTTTGGTTTACGACCAGCACAGATGAGAACATTCCCGATGAGGGATATATATTGGATATTGCTAACCCTAAAATTACGATAGAAGGCAAAAAAGGCGGCATTTTTTATGCTACACAAAGTCTCAAACAGCTCCTTTTTTTTGATGCTAAAAAACAGCAATACGGTTTTGAAAGTTGGAAAATCTTAGATTATCCCCGTTTTTCGTGGCGAGGAATGCACTTAGACGTGTGTAGGCACTTTTTTCCTGCTGATTTTGTTAAAAAATACATTGATTTGATGGCTTTTTACAAAATGAATACCTTTCATTGGCATTTGACCGAAGACCAGGGTTGGCGTATTGCTATCAATCAATATCCGTTGCTGACCGAAATCGGTGGAACCCGAAAGGAAACGATGGTGGAAAAGAATTTTAAGCCTTATATAGGCGATGGCGAAGTTTATTCGGGCTTTTATACGCAAGAAGAAATCCGAGAAATAGTCGAATATGCCCGTCAGCGGCATGTTACCATTGTGCCAGAAATAGAAATGCCGGGACATTCGCTGGCAGCTTTGGCGGCTTATCCCGAATTAGCTTGCTCAAAAGGTCCTTTTGAAGTAGCTACGACTTGGGGCGTTTTTGAAGATGTGTATTGTCCGAAAGAGGAGACTTTTCAGTTTTTGGAAAATGTGCTGGCGGAGGTTTGCGAGTTATTTCCGGGGGAATATGTGCATATTGGCGGAGATGAGGTGCCAAAAGCGGCTTGGAAAAAAAGTGATATTGCGCAAACTTTGATGCGTAAAGAAGGTTTGAAGAATGAAGAAGAATTGCAAAGTTATTTCATTCGCCGTATGGAAAAAGTGCTGCAAGCAAAAGGCAAAAGGCTCATAGGTTGGGACGAGATTTTGGAGGGCGGACTTGCGCCAAATGCTACAGTTATGTCTTGGAGAGGCGAAGACGGCGGCATTGCTGCGGCAAAAATGGGGCATGATGTGGTGATGACACCAGGTGCATACTGTTATTTTGACCATTATCAAGGTCCAAAAGAAAGCGAACCTTTGGCGATTGGCGGAAATACGACTTTGGAAAAGGTGTATAGTTACAATCCTCTTCCTGCCTCCTTGTCGTCCGAGCAGCAAAAACATATTTTGGGGGCGCAAGCCAATGTTTGGACGGAATATATTGCCACACCTGCACAGGTAGAATATATGGCTTATCCACGTGCTTGTGCTTTGTCCGAAGTGCTTTGGTCGCCCGAAAATAAACGAAATTGGAGCGATTTTCAAGTAAGAATGAAATTTCAATACCTTTTATTGCAAGAAATGAAGGTAAATGTGAGGAAGGAATAGACAAGGAATTTTCAACTATAGGACTTACGCATTTTGCCACGAATTACCCTAATTTTCACGAATTAACGCCCAGAATTCGTGTTAATTCGTGTAATTCGTGGCTATAAAAACAGGTTTTGCGTAAGCCCTGAACTATCAATTTTCAACTATCAATTTTCAATTTTATGTTTGACTTAGACAAGAAATTAGCAGAGCTTGCGCAAGCAGCCATCATGCAAGGTCCCAAAATTTTATTAGCATTGATTACCCTCATTATTGGCTTATGGGTAGTCAAAATTTTGATTGGCTTTATGCGCAAAAGCATGAGTATGAGGGAGTTTGACCCTACTATCCAACGTTTTTTAGTGAGCCTTGTAGATGTTGTACTCAAAGTGATGCTCATTTTGAGCGTTGCTTCTACCTTGGGCTTCGAAACGACTTCCTTTTTAGCCATTCTTACTTCCGCAAGTTTGGCGGTTGGCTTGGCTTTGCAGGGCGGTTTAAGCAATTTTGCAGGAGGCGTATTGATTTTGATTTTCAAGCCCTTCAAAGTCGGGGACAAAATCAATGCACAAGGGTTTTTGGGAGATGTAACTGAAATTTCTATTTTTGTTACAAAATTGATGACTGCCGACAAAAAAACCATTATTATTCCAAACGGTCCCTTGGCAAATGGCAGCATTACCAATCTTTCTGCGAATGGAACTTTGCGCATGGATTTGAATGTGAATGTAAATGGAAATCAAGACCTCGGAAAAGCCAGAGAAGTCATTGTAAAGGCATTGCTCTCGACAAAAGGAGTGCTTGCCGAACCTGCTCCTGTAGTTGGGGTAGCGCAATTGGGAGATGGTTGGACAAAATTAGTCGTAATGCTACACTGCGATTCGGGACAATTTGATGATGTTTTTATTCTTGCACAGGAAAATATGCGCAATGCCATGAATATGGCAGGAATTGAGCAACCTATCCCACACCAAATTCAGATTTCAAAATAAATAATTTATGCTTCCTCCACATCCCAAAAAAGAACATTTTTTGTTCAAAAATGCTTATTATCTCCTCAAAGATAAAAACAATTATTTGTTTATTCAACGCAAAGAAGTGGGAGATACCTATCTCATTACTTCGCCGATTCGGAACATAATTGTTACGACTAATCCTTTGTATATCAAGCATATATTGATAGACAACAACAAGAATTATGGCAAAAGTTTTGCCTATGATAAACTTTCTTTGTTGTTGGGAAATGGCTTGCTGACAAGTGAAGGCGATTTTTGGCGAAAACAAAGGCGTTTGATTCAGCCTGCTTTTCATAGGGAAAAATTGGCGAAAATCGCAGAAATGATGATGGCTGAAACAGAATCTATGCTGCAAAATTGGGAAAAACAGGCGGATACAGGCAAGTTTATAGATATGTCTTTTGAAATGAGTAAAATTGCTTTAGAGATTGTTACAAAATCGCTCTTTTTCTCGCAACTCAAAGGAAATATGAACGAAATTAGCCGCCGCATTACGGAAGTGGTTCAGTATGGTTCGAACAGAATAGACCATCCTTTTTTGCTACCTACTTGGATTCCAAGCCCTTACAATATGCGCGAAAAACGGGCTATGGAGGCGTTGGACAAAATCGTGTATGGCATGATTGGCGAAAGGCATAACAGCACAGAGCGTTATGATGATTTGCTGTCTATGTTGATGGAAACGCAGGACGAAGAATCTGGTGAAAAAATGTCGGATAAGCAGCTGCGTGATGAGGTAATGACCATTTTTATGGCAGGAAATGAGACTTCTGCGAATGCTTTGGCTTGGACTTGGTATTTACTTTCTCAAAATCCAGATAAATTGGCAAAGGTTTTGGCGGAAATAGCGGCTGTTTTGGGGCAGGAAAAACCTACTATGGCTACTTTGCGGCAATTAACGTATTTGAAACAGGTAATAGATGAAAGTATGCGTATAATGCCCCCTGCTTGGATTATGGGGCGCAAAACGATTGCCGCAGATAAGTTGGGAGACTTTGATATTCCAGCAAACTACAATGTTATTATGCCGATTTGGGTGGTACATAAAGACCCCGAAATTTGGGAAAATGCGGAAGCCTTTGAACCGGAACGTTTTGCGCCTGAAAATATAAAAGATAAGCATCGTTTTGCCTATTTCCCTTTTGGGGGCGGACCTCGTCAATGCGTGGGAAATAATTTTGCCATTATGGAAATGCAGATTGTGTTGGCGATGGTGTTACAAAAATATCGCTTAACTTTGCACGCAAATTATGTGTTAGGCTACAATCCGTTGATAACTTTGCGTCCCGAAAATCCGTTAATGATGCAGATTTCACGCAAATAAGGGCTTTACAACCGCTTCGAGGGGCTACCGCCCACTCGAAGGGTTGTAAAGCTGTCACCTTGACCTATTCGAGGGGTTACCATTTCGGCTTCGCTCAATGACCACGCCCACTCGAAGGGTTGTAAAGCTATCACTTTAATATAAAAATATATGCTAAAATCAACGTTAATATGGGGCTTGATTATTTCTGTGGTAATAACCATTTTGGTGGTGGCGAGGGTCTATTTTCAGCGCGATAAAGAGCTGAATCAGAAACAGAAAGAAGAAAATGCGAAAAAATAGGTTTGCTATTTTACGCCAAAATTCAACAACTGTTTTCCTTCCAAAAAGCCTTCTATTTTGTCGCCTACAGCCACTTTGCCGACTCCTGCGGGCGTGCCTGTAAAAATATAATCTCCTTTTTTGAGGGTTATAAAACGTGAAATATAGGCAATCAGCGAGGCTACCGTGTGAATCATGTCGCCGCTATGCCCCGTTTGACGTAGTTCGTCATTTATTTTGCAGGTAAAATGAATGTTTTGCAAATCGGGATAGGCGTCTAAGGGCAAAATAGCAGAAACGGGGGCAGAATGATTGAAACACTTTGACAAAGTCCAAGGGAGTCCTTTTTGCTTGGCTTCTGTTTGCAAATCGCGCGCAGTGAAATCTATCCCCAAACCGATGCCATCTATATAGGTATTCGCAAATTTTTCTTGTACATATTTCCCTTCCCGCGAAACGCGAAAAATAAGCTCACATTCATAGTGAATATCCTCACTAAAATCGGGGTGATAGAAAGCATTGTTGTCTTTGAGCAAAGCCGTATCGGGCTTTATAAAGATAACAGGACTCTCAGGAATGGCATTTCCTAATTCCTTCGCATGTTCGGCATAATTACGCCCTACACAGATTATTTTCATGGTATTGGTTTTTCTTTCTCGCAGATTTGCGCAGATTAAAGACGCAGATTTTCACAGATTTAACGTATTTCTTCTAATCGCATCTTTTCATGGGCGTATTGTCAAACAAATCCCGCATTGTAACCTCCCCTTCGCCAATAAGATAGCCTTCTTTTTCTGTCCAAAGCGTATATTCTTGCTGACAATCACTAATGGAGTTCGGATGTGAGTCTTTTTCAAAACGAATTATCCAATGCCTGTCTGTCATTTCTATCTTATATTTTCCCTTGCAACTTTCTTGAAAAGGCGTATTTGCTACAATTCCTTTGAGTTTTTTGCTGTTAAAATAGGTCTGAGAATCCGTAAGAATAAGGGTATGTGTATCATTGCAATATTTTCCAACAATTCGGTTACGAATGTCGGATTTATTGGGGGCAAAGCAGCCTGTTAAAAACATTAATACACAAAAAAAGGTTATTTTACAGTTAGCAGTCATCAGTTAGCAGTTAGCAAATATTAGTTATAAGTATAAATTAGAAGTATGTTTTTAGTATAAAATATTAATTACTAAGCAATTATGCCAACTCTCAACTTTCAACTCTCAACTTTCAACTCTCAACTTTCAACCACTTAGTTATAAATAAAACAGTTTTTAACAATTACATTCTCCAGTTTCCCATGTTCACTGCTCACTGTTTCAGGGCTTCTCCAATTTCCCGCATCAGTTCTCGTCCATCTTCTTTTTCGAGGGCATTCCCTACTACGACCACTTCTGCGCCAGCTTCCCATACTGCCAATGCTTCCGCTTTGCTCCGAATCCCGCCCCCAATGATTATCGGAATATTCACATGTTTCGATACTGCTCGAATCATTTCTAAGGGAATAACATGCTGCGCGCCACTTCCACCGTCCATATATAAGACCCTCAGTCCCAACATTTCACCTGCCATTGCCGTACAAACTGCTATATCTGGCTTATCATAAGGAATTGGAAATGAGTTACTTATATAATTTGCAGTAGTCATTTTTCCCGATTCTATGAGCATATAGCCTGTGGGAATTACCTCCAATTTCGTTTGCCTAATAATGGGTGCGGCAAGCACATGATTTCCTATAAGCAAATCCGCATTTCTGCCGCTTATCAAAGACAAAAAGAAAATCGCATCTGCCGAAGGAATAATTTGCTGAATACTGCCCGGAAACAAAATAACAGGGATATCACACAAGGCTTTAATTTGTGGGATAATTTGATGTATATCATTGTTTATCAGGAGACTACCTCCTACAAAAAAAAAGGTTACTCCAGCGTCTATGGCGCAATCTACCACCTCTTCTATATTTTGAGTGGCTAATTTATCTGGGTCGAGTAGCACAGCAAAAGCCTTCCTGCCATTCCTCTTCAAAGAGGTTAGCTCGTCCGTCAATGTGGCTATGTTGGATTTGATTTGGCTCAAAGTGCAGATTCAGTAGCGGCAATATAATTACCATAATTGCAAATGAAAAGGCATAACTCACTCATTATGTTTCCATTACGAATTAAAATACCCAAAATTTGACCTATGTATAGGTGTTTATCGCTGCAAAAATACACATTTTTTCCTTTTCGCAAAGGATTTGATTTCAATAATTGTGGGAAAAAGATAGGCAAAGCACAAAACACAAAACGCCAAAGCCACAAGTTACCAAAATAGAGGCTTGATAATCAAATATTTAGGAGATAAAATAAAGACTATTTTTTTGTATTTTTTTTCGATAAAATTATGTTGTTTTGCAAGCATAACTGCCATTTAAAAAATGGCAGCTACGTTAAACATGTCTGCCATTTTTTCGTGCAAGCACGAAAAACCAGCGAAGGATTGGGGTGGTTTTCATTTTGTTACCGACATTTTGCCCCTAACGGGGCAAAAGAGCGCAAAGTGGCAGACATGTTGATTGATTATGATAAAGTTATATTAACTTTCAACTATCAACTTTATAACTTTCAACTTTATGTATTACTTTTTAATAGGTTTCATGGGGGCGGGCAAAACGACTTTTGGAGCGCAACTCGCCCAACAACAAGGCTGGGAGTTTATAGATTTAGACGCTTATATAGAAAAATTAAGCCAAAAGTCTATTAATCAATTATTTGCAGAAAAAGGGGAAACTGTTTTTCGGCAAATAGAAGCTGATGCCTTGCGAATGTTGGTAAATAGTCATTCTTTTCCGCCCTTAGCCGCTACCTTGCCCTGCCTCATCGCTTGTGGAGGTGGAACGCCGTTATACTTTGATAATCATGCTTTTATGAAGGCTGTGGGAAAGACGATTTACCTCAAAATAAGCCCCGAAATATTGGCAGAACGCCTTAACAAGGACAAAGAAAAACGCCCTTTACTTCAAAATATGGCTGAGGCAGAATTATTGCCTTTTATTCAACAAAAACTGCAACACAGGGAGGCGGAATATGAGAAGGCGGATATTATTTTACTTGCCTAAAAATATATTTGTGTTATAATTTGCTTTTCTCAAAAAAGAGTTGTAGAATTGTAGTGGCAAGTATAGAATTTACGCAAAAGCTGTTTTTATCGCCACGAATTGCACGAATTAACACGAATTAGGGCTTAAAGCTGTTTTTATCGCCACGAATTGCACGAATTAACACGAATTAGGGCTTAAAGCTATTTTTATCGCCACAAATTGCACGAATTAACACGAATTAAGGCTTTAAAATGCGTAAGTCTTGAAATTAATAAACACACAGTAATGAAACAAAATATACTTCAAAATATGAAATATACGGGGGGGGTAATTTCCTTTTCTGTACTATTTATATACCCCTTAGACGCAGTTTTCTCTGAAAAGAGAAGGCTGCGTTTTTTATTTTCAATTTTTTTACCATTTATGTTACTTTATTATGAAAAAAATGATTAGTTTTGCGTTTGTATGGCTGCTTTTGTGTGCTGTGCAGACTTCTTTTGCGCAGGTTACGTTGGAGAACAACGACTATTCGGGAAATGAATATGTGGGTTCTTCGGCTACAAGCTCGGTCAAGGAATTGATAATACGCACAAATGGAAATGAAAGGCTGCGCTTTTTGAATAATACGCCAGGGGCTGGGGCTATTTTTCAAGTGGGCAGCAAAGATTGGACTTTTGGAAACGTAACTTACTCAAGATTTATTGGCTTTAACACGAATTATGACGGGACAAATTACTCGCGTTTCTCCAACACTGATGGCATGTCTATGATGCACTTTGGCGTAGGAGGCGACATCTACTTTGAAGTACAAGGCACGACAGGAACTTTGACGGGTACATCACTTTTACTGTTAGACCATAGAGGCTTAGTATGTATTGGGAGCAATTCTGGGGTAAATTGGGGGAACTACGCAAACGATTACAAGTTATATGTAGCTACAGGCATCAGGACAGAAAAGATACGGGTAGATTTGAAAAGCAGCTGGCCCGATTTTGTTTTCAACAAACATTATTCCTTGCGCTCTTTGTCTGAGGTGGAAACGTATATTACCGCAAATCATCATTTGCCTGATGTACCTTCCGAACAAACCGTAAAAGCTGAAGGCATGGATTTGGGAGAAATGCAAGGCGTTTTGTTGAGAAAAATAGAAGAATTGACCCTGTACTTAATAGACTTGGAAAAGCAACAAAAGCAAACTGCCGCCGAAAATTTGCAATTACAATCAGAAATAGCACAGCTTAAACAGCAGGTTTCTGTTGTACAAAAAGAATAAATAACATGAACGACTTTTCTGCATCATTTTTGGCAACTTACAGGCTTGAGCAAGGCGTATATTGCAATGCTAACCTGCATTTTCATTTTGAAGATGCTTATTTGTCTGTAAGGAAAAAAGAGAATCGAATCTATAAAGATTTTGAAGTAGCTCAATTTCCAGAAGTAGCAAAATCCCATACACAATATGTTGAATGGAGGATGCGCAAAGAGTCGCTCAATCGTGTGTTATTGTATTTAAAAGCCAAGAATCCCAAATATATCCTTGACTTAGGCTGTGGAAATGGCTGGTTTTTAAGTCATCTTGCCAAGACGTTTCCAAACAGCATTTGTATAGGTATGGATATAAATAAGGTAGAACTACAGCAAGCTGCAAGGGTTTTTACTGCGCCTAATGTATATTGGATGTATGAGGATATCTTTACTTGTGAATTGCCTAATACATTGTCATTTGATTGTGTTATACTCAATGGTTGTTTGCAATATTTTGAGAATCCGCAAGATTTGATACATACCTTACAAACAAAGCAGCCGCAAGACGGGAAAATTCATATTATAGATAGTCCTTTATACAAAAATGAGACAGATGCCGCAGCCGCAAAAATGCGAAGTATTGCCTATTTTCAAGGCTTAGATGCCTTAGCTTCAGCGCAATATTTCCATCATCACACTTGGGAAGTGTTAAAAGCCTATAGATGGCGCATTTTATATCGTCCCAATTTATATGAACGTTTGGTCAATAAAGTATTACACCAGAAATATAATCCTTTTTCGTGGATATGTATTTCAAAATGAACGTTTCTATTATGAAAACAAAACTGATAATCTTGTTATTATATACTTGTTGTTGTATTCATTTAGCTGCACAACAACGCGCAAAATGCTACGGACCTGTTACTATCTCTGCGAATCCTGCGAATAGACCGCACTTTGCCTCGAAAGGAGAAGCGGAAGAAGACGAGGAGGAAATGGAAAGAGAAGAAGCAGCAGAAAATTCTTTTTGTTCAGATAACGAAGGGCAAAATAAGCGACTTGATAGGGCGCATACGCACATTTCTTATCTTGATTTGCCCAAAGGGGGTATGAATACAGAAGGCGTATCAAACCCTTGTAACGACTTTGAAGGAGTGGCAGATGATATATTAAATGCAGGAAATCCGCCTGATACGTATGGGGCTGTTGGTCCTCAGCATGTTGTTTCTACGACTAATATGGATATTACGATAAGAGATAAAAGCGGCAATATGCTGCCTGGCTACCCCTTAGTGGGAATAGGCAATTTTTTCGCTAATCCTAACTTTACGGTAACTCCACTTGATGTAAGGGTATTATATGATAGTTATGCAGATAGGTGGATTATTACTGCCTTAAATTGTATGGTTTGTTCTTCTGGTGCTAATATAGATCTGCTTATTGCAGTGTCTCAAACGGGAGACCCTACTTCAACATGGTCAATTTATGGTTTTAATATTTTTGCTAACAACAGTGGCTGGTTAGACCAACCTCGTATTGGTATTAATAAAAATTGGATAATTGTAACGGGAAATCCTATAAGTGGGAACGGGGTTAATCCTATAATATTGTGTAACAAGGTACAAATTTATTCAGGACTTCCTACCTCTCCGTATATCTTCACGAATGCATTAGCAACTAGTGATGCAATACCGTCAATAACGTATGATAACACAACTAATAAAGCCTATATTGTAGAATTCGGTTCTTCGTCTCAATTATATGTATATGAGATAAATGGCACAGTAGGCACACCTACAATATCAGCCCCTCATATAGTTAGTATTGGAGGTCAAACATGGGGCGGAGGTGGAGGAACTTATCCACAATTGGGAGGGAATCTTAGTATTGACTCAGATTGGAATAATTATAGAGTAAAAAGTGTTGTCTATCGTAATGGCTCGCTATGGGTTGTAAATGGGGTTGCCAATATAAATGGTGCTGTGACTTCTGCAAGCATATTATGGTGGCAGATTCGTCCGAATAATAACTATTCGGTTTCGCAATTTGGCAAAATAACTGACCCTACAGGGAGTGAGCATTATGTATATCCCAGCATAAGTGTAAATGCGATGGAAGATGTTATGGTAGGCTACACCATATTTAGGGGGGATATTTATCCAAGTGCAGCTTACTCCTTCCGAAAAGCAGGTGACCCACCCCATACTATGCAAGCCCCATATATATATAAATATGGAGGGGTGCATTTCCCACAAAATAATCTTACTCATAGCAGGTGGGGCGATTATAGTGCAACCGTAACTGACCCTAATGAAGTGGGTTTTTGGACAGTACAAGAAACATGCAGACCTATTGCTGGCGTGCTTGGCTGGAGTACATGGTGGGCTTGCAAACAAGATGAGACGGATATGTGTCCTGTCTTTTTTGACCTACACGCCCCTATACAACAGACTTTGCATTATACAGCCTCAGATTACATTTCTTCTTCTACTACTATCTTGACGGGTTCAGATATTGGTTATAAGGCAGGGATTTATATAGATATATTACCGGGATTTGAGGTAGATAACAACAGTATTTTTGATGCGCAGATTTTAGGTTGTGGGATTCCGAGAATGGCAAACCCTCATCCTACAACTGAACACCTAAATGCAACTAATCCCACGCAATCTATCATATGCTATCCTAACCCTACAAACGGCGAGATATATTTTGATTTTGACCATGAAACTATCGGCAATATCAAGATAGAATTGTATGACATACAAGGCAAAATTGTATTTCAACAAGCAACGCAATCTCCAGAAGGGGATACGCATCTAAGCACAGACATAAGCCCCTTACAAACAGGTATTTATTTCTGGAAAATAACTACTCAAACACGTATTTACACAGGCAAAATAGCCAAAACCAACTAACTTATTTCTCAAAAAAATGAAAACATTTCATGGATTTTCACTTGCTATATGTTTTTGCTTAAATCTGACAAACAGCATTGCACAAATCGACCCTGCGGACGACTTTGTAGGATATTATGCTGCACACGATACGGTTACAATAGCAGATATGACTGATAGTATTGTAAGCGTAACTATTAGGGACTATATCTTTAACATTACGAAAGTCGATAGCAATCATATTTCCTTTCAAAATTTTGACGCAAACAATGATACTGTCGTTTTTCCTATTATCTCTTATGGTTTTGAGGCTATTCAGATACAAGGCGCCATAAATGAATATTGTGACGTAAGTGGCAATAAAAGTGCTAATATACTACATTTCGTGTCTATTCGTTGTTTAGGTGCACCTATTACGATAAAAACAAGCGGCATAGGGATACAATCTTTTTCACAGCCTCAAAGTATAGAAAACGCACATTATCAAGCTATTCGCTGCTATCCAACTTTTACCACAGGCGAAATACATTTCGATTTCCCACCTGAGATAGTGGGCAATATTGAAATAGAATTGTATGATATGCAAGGCAAAAAAGTATTTCAACAAGCAAAGCAATCTCCAGAAGGAGATACACATCTAAGTACAGACATAAGTCCCTTGCAAACAGGTATTTATTTCTGGAAAATAACTACTCAAACACGTATTTACACAGGCAAAATTGCCAAAACTAACTAACTTATTTTTCAAAAATGAAAACATTACAAATATTATCACTTGCTATATGCTTTTTCTTAAATCTTACAAACAGCATTGCACAAATCGACCCTGCTGATGACTTTGTAGGATATTATTCGGCACATGATACTGTTACCATATTAGACGCTACGGATAGTGTTGTATATGTAGGGATTAGAGATTATACTTTTAGTGCTGCAAAAATGGATAGTAACCATATAATATTTTCAAATTTTGATAATTGTAATAACACAATTACAGTGCTTGTAACTCCTTATTCATTTGAGTTAAGTGGAATACAAGGTTGTGCAACAGAATATTGTGATGCTATAGGTATCAAAGATATTGATACACTAAGTTTTTATTTTGTGTTATGTTTGGGTGCGCCAGGACTATATAAAACAAGTGGCATAGCTATACACTCTTTCACACAGCCTCAAAGTATAGAAAGTACCCATTATCAAGCGATTCGTTGCTATCCAACTTTTACTACGGGCGAAATACATTTCGATTTTCCGCCTGAGATAGTAGGCAATGTTGAAATAGAATTGTATGATATGCAAGGCAAAAAAGTATTTCAACAAACAGAAATACTGGGGCAAAACAAGGTAAAAATAGCCGTAAATTCGTTGCAATCTGCTATTTACTATTGGAAAATACGCACAGAAAAGAGCATATACACAGGCAAAATCGCCAAAATAGACTAATACTTATCCTTCAAAAAATGAAAACAAGCAAGCAATTATTGACACTTTTTAGCGGTTGTATCCTCATTTGCTGTGTATTTGCAAGCCTTTGGGCAAATGGACATACAAACGCAAACCTACAAAGCGACCCTTCTGACGACTTTGTGGGGACTTATACAACGGAGGACACCGTTATTATCTTAGATATGAAAGATAGTTTGGTAAGTACGAATTACAGAAGTTACAGTTTTAGCATTACAAAAGTGGATTCTACACATATTAAAGTGAGCAATTTTGATGATTGCAATAATACCATTACTGTACCTGTAAGTCCATCTACATTTGAATTGAATGGAATAAGAGGGTGTAAAGCTGAATATTGTGATGAAACGGGCAGCCTAAATGGAAGTACACTAAGTTACAGCTTTGTGTTGTGTCTCGGTGCGCCAATTACTATCAAAACAAGCGGCGTAGCCACGAAGTAAAAACAGATATACGACAAAAACAAGGGGCTTACTTTCCAAAGTATGTCCCTTGTTTCTCTTTTTTCGCTAAAATTTCCCCTATTTCTTTTTAACATTTCCTTACCTAAATCCCCAAAAAGCTCAACATTTTGCAGCATTTGTAACTATTTTTTGGCTATTTTTATCCTAAAAACGCAAAAAATACGAAAAAGTATAAAATAATGCCTTTTTTTGAACATTTTTATATATTATAAATGTTATGTAATTTTGCAGCGCAAATTAAGAAGTCATTAAGTTTGTGCAAAATACAACTTAATAAAATACAATCTTTTTTTATACAATGACACAATTCAAAGGTATTAAATCTACTGTTGCCGGCTTGGAAAGCGTGGGCATTCTTGACACAGGACTCCAAAACTGGAATCTTTCTCCTGCTGAACTCGTTGAAGAAACCCTCAAACGTGAGCAAGGCGTTTTGGC
>JAYUZN010000157.1:0-17658 GCA_043751755.1 Bacteroidota bacterium
GTTTTTTCTAAAGCCCACAAAAACGAAGATTTCCCACTTCCATACGCCCCTATTATGTTAAAAGCGTGCTGACTTGTTCCTACAAATTTGCTCAATATCTCCGCAAAAACCTTTTCTGAATTTGCGGTAGGGAGATAATACAGATCGTCATTATCTAAATCGCGCTTGAGATTGACGGACGTAGAAAAAGTATTATTGATAATATTCATTCAGAATGTCTTGTTTATTGGGAATTTCTTTGAATTGTAACACAGGATTTCCTGCGGTTTCTGTAAAAACGAGATAAGGGCAATGCTGCTGCATTTCTTCGATTTTGGCATATAACCCCTCTTTATTGATGCCAAAAACAAGTCCGGGCGAGTCGCCTGCATAGCGCAAATCCCGCAGAGAAATGCTTTTATTTCCTTCAAATAAAGGATTATCCAAAATCGTATATAATATGATTTGCCAAGGAATTTCTTTTTTTGCAGAAACATTCAGCGTAAAAATGTCTTCTTTTTTGCCGTCTCTCATCACCTGCACTTTTTCTATCAGGGGCAAATCCGAAAATAAGCCGCTAAAAGCTTCCTCTATGCTCTCAACTTTGTCGGTTTTGCGGGGTTTAAGGTAGTTGCGCAAGAGAACTTCAATGTCTTTGTCTATAGAAGCTCTGACGATTTTTGGGGCTTTTTTGCTCAAAAAAACAGCAAGTCTTTCTTTGTTAAAGTCAAATTTATCTTTAAAATAGTCATTAAACAACAGAGAATAAATAGAGGCTCTTTTTGTCTTAATAAGCTGATAATGAAGGAGTAGTAGCGTACCAATGTCTTCCATATACGGGTCTTTTCCCTCGTCATCTAAGAGGTAGGCAGCGATAGGCATAAGCGTATGTTCGTTGAGAAGCCCAAAGGCTTTGAGCCAAAATTGAATGGAATTGACCATGTTTTTACCTACGCCAAGTGCTACAACGGCTTCAGGATTTGCGAATTTCTGTTGTGATTTGCTATATTCATACCCTTTTTTGAGCCAAAAATGCTTGCAAGCAAAGGTATCATGCCCCGAAAAGCTATAATTGAGTTGTGTGTCTGTCATGCGTGAAAACCTATATTTTGGCACAAAATTACTAAAAATATTACACAAAACTACTTTTTTTTACGCATAGATTTTATGCCATTTTATTCATACCTTTGCAGCGAAAATGGGCTACCATTAACACACAAATATTACTCCCAAAATCAGCAATAAATCTATCTATAACATGGTTTCCACGTCTTACCAACCTACGCACAAAATCCGTATTGTTACGGCTGCTTCGCTCTTTGACGGGCATGATGCCGCTATCAATATAATGCGCCGTATCATGCAATCCTCTGGCACTGAGGTTATTCACTTGGGGCATAATCGCTCTGTGCAGGAAATTGTGAACTGCGCGATTCAGGAAGATGCGCAAGCGATTGCTATCACTTCGTATCAGGGTGGGCATGTGGAGTATTTCAAATATATGTACGATTTGCTTAAAGAACGGGGCTGCGAGCATATAAAATTGTTTGGTGGGGGCGGCGGAACGATTTTGCCTTCAGAAATTGCGGAATTACATGCGTATGGCATAACGCGTATTTATTCGCCCGATGACGGCAGGGCTATGGGTTTGCAAGGCATGATAAATGATTTGGTGCAACATGCGGATTTTCCTTTGGGCTTGGGGGTGAATGGAGAGGTGCAAAAGTTGGCACTCAAAAACCATAAAGACATCGCAAAAGTCATTTCTGCGGTGGAAAATTACCCAGAAACGTCAGGGAAAATTATGGAGGAAGTGCGCCGCATGTTGTTTGTGGGGACACAAACAACGGCGACACAAACAACAACTATCCCCGTTTTGGGCATTACAGGTACAGGTGGTTCGGGCAAATCCTCGCTTACAGATGAGTTGGTGCGCCGTTTTTTGATAGATTTTGAAGATAAAACAATAGCGATTGTTTCTGTAGACCCGTCAAAACGCAAGACAGGCGGGGCTTTGTTGGGAGATAGAATTAGAATGAATGCCATTAATAATGAACGGGTTTATATGCGTTCTTTGGCTACGCGGCAGTCAAATTTAGCCCTTTCTAAGTATGTAAAAGAGGCAATAGAAATCCTGAAAGCGGCGCAGTTTGATTTAATTATTGTCGAAACTTCGGGAATTGGGCAGTCGGATACAGAGATTATTGACCATTCGGACGTGTCTTTGTATGTGATGACTCCCGAATATGGGGCGGCTTCGCAGTTAGAGAAAATAGATATGTTAGATTATGCAGATATTGTAACCTTGAATAAATTTGACAAACGAGGAGCTTTAGATGCTTTGCGTGATGTGAAAAAACAGTATCGCCGCAACCATAATTTGTGGGACGCAAAGGAGGAGGAGTTGCCTGTGTATGGCACGATTGCTTCGCAGTACAATGACCCTGGAATGAATGCCTTGTATGTGGCTTTGATGAATAAAATTGTGGAGAAAACGGGGGCGGATTTGAAATCAAGCAATTTCCATGTTACAGACGAAATGTCTGAAAAAATTTACATAATTCCTCCCGCAAGAACTCGCTATTTATCCGAAATTTCGGAAACTGTACGTACTTATAATAAGTGGGTGGAAAAACAGGCAGAAATTGCGGAGAATTTATATGCCATTGATAAAGTGATGAAGTTAGCCGACCTTTTGGACTTTCCAAGTCTTAAAGACTTGGAAAGTCCAAAAGGTCAATTAAACGAAGACTTGGCAGGAGAATCCAAACGCATTTTGGCAGGTTGGGAATCAAAACGCCAATCTTACAAAAATGAGCATTATATTTACAAAGTAAGGGACAAGGAAATAAAGGTAGAAACGCATACAAAATCGCTGTCTCATACGGCAATTCCCAAAGTCGTAACGCCAAGTTACAAAGGTTGGGGGGATATTTTGAAATGGAATTTGCAGGAAAATGTGCCGGGCGAGTTCCCCTATACAGCAGGGGTTTTTCCCTTCAAAAGGCAAGGCGAAGACCCTACCCGTATGTTTGCTGGGGAGGGAGGACCTGAAAGGACAAACAAGCGTTTTCACTATGTTTCCTTAGGTTTGCCTGCAAAACGCCTTTCTACCGCCTTCGATTCTGTAACTTTATATGGCGAAGACCCCGATTATCGTCCGGATATTTTTGGCAAAATCGGCAATGCGGGCGTTTCGATTTGCTGCCTTGATGATGCCAAAAAACTCTATTCTGGCTTCAATTTGTGCAATCCTGCGACCTCCGTTTCTATGACTATCAATGGTCCCGCAGCGATAATTTTGGCATTTTATATGAACGCAGCGATAGACCAACAATGTGAGTTTTATATAAAGAAAAACGGCTTAACAGCAGAAATTGAGGCAAAAATAGCTGCCATTTATACGGAAAAAGGCATTACTACTCCCACCTATCAAGGCGATTTGCCCGAAGGAAATGATGGCTTAGGCTTGATGCTGTTGGGCGTAACGGGCGACCAAGTGTTGCCCGCTGATGTGTATGCACAAATCAAAGCCTACACCTTAAACCAAACGCGTGGCACTGTTCAGGCTGACATTTTGAAGGAAGACCAAGCCCAAAATACCTGCATTTTCTCTACAGAATTTTCCTTGCGCCTGATGGGAGATGTGCAGGAATATTTTATTCAACAGAAAGTTAGAAACTTTTATTCTGTCTCAATTTCGGGCTATCATATTGCAGAAGCAGGGGCAAATCCCATTTCGCAGTTGGCGTTTACCTTGTCAAATGGTTTTACTTACGTAGAATATTATTTGTCGAGAGGCATGAGTGTCAATGATTTCGCGCCAAATTTCTCCTTCTTTTTCTCGAATGGAATCGACCCTGAATATTCGGTGATTGGCAGGGTGGCAAGGCGAATTTGGGCAAAGGCAATGCGCAACAAATACGGGGCTGACGAGCGTGCGCAAAAGTTGAAATATCATATTCAAACCTCTGGACGGTCTTTGCATGCGCAGGAAATTTCCTTCAATGACATTCGCACGACTTTGCAGGCTTTGTATGCCATTTATGACAACTGCAATTCCTTGCATACAAACGCTTATGACGAGGCAATTACGACTCCTACAGAGGAATCTGTGCGGAGAGCGATGGCTATTCAGTTGATTATCAACCATGAATTGGGTTTGGCAAAAAATGAGAATCCCATTCAAGGAGCTTTTATTATTGAAGAATTGACGGATTTGGTAGAGGAAGCCGTTATGTTAGAATTTGATAGAATTACAGAAAGAGGCGGCGTTTTGGGGGCAATGGAAACCATGTATCAGCGTGGAAAAATCCAAGAAGAATCGCTGTATTACGAGACGTTGAAGCATACGGGCGAACTGCCTTTGATTGGGGTAAATACCTTTCTGTCCAAAGATGGCTCTCCTACGGTCTTGCCAAGGGAGGTAATTCGTTCTACAGAGGAGGAAAAAGAGGGGCAAATTCAGACGATTTTATCGCTGCATAAGGGCAATGCTGCGCTCGGAAAAGGGCTGATTCGGGACTTGCAACAAACGGCTGTGCAGAATAAAAATATTTTCGCAGCCTTGATGGAAACGGCAAAGTATTGTTCGCTCGGACAGATAACGAATGCGCTGTATCAGGTTGGGGGGCAATACAGGCGGAATATGTAGGAAAATGTTTGAGAAAATTTGCATTTTCACACTTTCCTATGTATTTTTGCAAAAAAATATAGTAATATAGCGTTTAAAATGTCTTTAAAAATTGAATCTGACAAATACAGTGAGCTTATAAAAGAGAGCTGCGAGGTTGTAGACCTCTTTTGCGGCATAGGCGGGCTTTCTCATGGCTTTCTTAAAGAGAATTTCAGCCTTATTGCTGGAATAGATATAGATGCTTCATGTGCTTATGCGTATGAAACGAATAATCATGCACAATTTATTCATAAGGACATAAAAGCACTTTCCTCACAAGAAGTTTCTCATTTATTCGCAGAAAAAAAAATAAAAATACTCGTGGGTTGCGCTCCTTGTCAGCCCTTTTCTTCGTATAATTTTAAAACAAAAGGAGAAAAAAAATGGCATTTGCTCGGAGAGTTTGCGCGAATTATTAGAGAAGTTCAGCCAGATATTATTTCAATGGAAAATGTGCCTCAATTGTTGAATTTCACCAAAGAAAACGTTTTTCAAGATTTTGTGACGACTTTACATGACCTTCATTATTTTGTGAGTTGCCAAATTGTGAATTGCACGCATTATGGACTTCCCCAAAAAAGGAAAAGGCTGGTTTTGATTGCTTCAAGATTAGGGGAAATTTGCCTTATTCCTGAAACACATTCTAAAGATAATTTTGTAACCGTCAGAGATATAATAGGCAATTTACCGCCTATTCAACATGGCGAAAAATTAGCAACAGATAGCTTGCATAGAGCGTCTAAACTTAAGCCGATTAATCTGAAACGCATTCAACAATCAAAGCCAGGGGGCAGTTGGAAAGATTGGGATAAGGATTTGGTTCTAAAATGCCATCAAAAAGATTCGGGTAAAACCTATGTGAGTGTATATGGGAGAATGAAATGGAATGAACCTTCCCCTACAATTACTACGCAGTTTGTAGGTATTGGAAATGGTAGATTTGGGCATCCTGAACAAGACCGCGCCCTTAGTATAAGGGAAGCTGCTTTACTTCAAACATTCCCCCTTGAATACAAATTTTATCCCGAAACTGCCCAAATTTCAACAAAAACAATTGCAACCCATATCGGAAATGCTGTCCCTGTTTTGCTTGGACAAATCATTGCAAAAAGCATCAAAGCACATTTAATTGACCAACTTTATGGCAAAGAACAAGATAGAATTTAACCAAACAGAGCTTTTTAGCAAGTTCACAGAAAATGAGAAAGATTTGGCGGAAAGCCAAATTGAGGCACAACAGAAAGTGGTTGATTATGAAATTAGAGAATATATTATTGAGCTATTGGTATTAAAGTATAGTCAAGGGCTTGAGAATAATACCTCTGATATTTTCATTCCTACCTATCAACGTCAATTTGTATGGGACGAAAAAAGACAATCGAAGTTTATAGAATCACTGCTTATAGGTTTACCAATTCCTTATATCTTTACAGCCGATACAGAAGGAGGACGCTCCGAAATCATAGATGGCTCTCAAAGGATTAGAACGCTTTTCTATTTTTTAGAGAATAAATTAATCCTTACGGGCTTAGAAAAATTAACCGCTTTAGAAGGTTTCCGTTTTAAAGACTTACCCCTTTCAAGGCAAAGACGGTTTAAGAAAAAAACGATTAGACTCATTGAGCTTACTGATAAGGCAGATTGGCAGGTCAGAAAAGATATGTTTGAAAGAATAAATACCTCTCCAGTATTGTTGAGTGATATGGAAATAAGGCGAGGAATGTATGAAGGTAACTTTATGGATTTTATTCAAAAATGTGCCACAGACCCTCGTTTCAGAATCCTTTGCCCTATCAGTGATGAAAGAGAAAAACGAGAAGAATATGCCGAATTTGCCTTACGTTTCTTTGCTTATAGCGAGAATTTGGAGGGTTTTGTGCATAGTGTGAAAGACTTTTTGGATGAATATCTGGTAGCCAAAAATACAGCGGGATTTGACGCAGAAAAAATGAATAACGACTTTCAAGATGTGTTAGATTTTGTAGAAAAACATTTTCCATATGGGTTCAAAAAAACAGAGAACCATAAATCAACGCCAAGAGTGAGATTTGAGGCGATTGCTGTAGGTGTAAGATTGGCATTAAATGAAAATCCGAATCTTACTCCTGTTATTCCCGTAAAAAAATGGCTTGTATCTGAACCTGAACAATTTGAAGCTGTTGTAACTACAGATGCCGCAAATAACAAAAAGAAAGTATTAGAAAGAATTTACTTTGTTAAAAACAAACTTTTGGGTACATTATGAAAGAATCCTTACGGCTATTTAATCAAAGAAAAGGCGAAATAGAAACCTATTTTTCGTTCTTGGCAACCATTACGCAAAGAGGGGCAAAAATTCAACTAAATGAAAATCATCATGAAGATATTGACATAGATACGCTCCATATATTAAAGGCGAATGGGTTTATTTTACTTTATAACTTAGTAGAAAGTTGTATTTCACAAGCAATTGAGGATATATATCAAGATGCTATTGAAAATGAACATTCTTATGATGAACTAAAAGAGGAAATTCAGACAGAATTGTTGAAATATATAAAAAAGAAAGATGTTGCGGAGCTGGCAAAGGCGATGAATTCAATTTCTGTTGATATTATAAAACATTACCCAGCGAGAAATGATATTTTTTCAGGGAATTTAGCTGCGAAAGAAGTAAAAGAGATAGGTAAAAAATATGGTTTTTCTGTGCAAACAAATGCAAGGCAAACCAATAATGGGGCAAATTTAGTTACAATAAAAGCAAAACGCAATGATTTGGCACATGGTTATATTTCTTTTAAAGACTGTGGAAAAGATTTTCCGATAACACAGGTTATAGAAATCAAGCAAGAATCTTTGTTGTATATAGAACAAATTCTTATTAATGTTGCCACTTTTATTGATGATAAAAAGTATCTGAAAAGGGACTCATAAAGGTATCGCAACTCATGGAAACAGCAAAGTATTGTTCGCTCGGACAGATAACGAATGCGCTGTATCAGGTTGGGGGGCAATACAGGCGGAATATGTAGGAAATAGTTGCAAAAAAGCTATCTTTTTGTTACTTTTGTCATTCAAATTTTTTTTATGAAAACAAGTACCATTTTTATTACCTATAATCCCAAGATAGCGGGTGAGCATACCCTTGCGGTTAGGTTGCACACGATTGGTGCAGTCAATGGTTTTCGTATGTATCTGCCAGATAGATTTAACTCTGATAGTGAGTTAGATACAGAAACGCAGAGGCGCATCAACTTATCGGATTATATGGTATTTTTTTCCTTGGGAACTCTTTCGCCGATTGTAAAAGCAGAAATAAAGTATGCTTATCTCCATTTTCAAGATAAATCCAAAATTATTGTGATTTATGACAGCCGAAAAGGGAAAAATTTGAAAGGCGAAATTGCAGACGATTTTACCTCATTTCAGTTTAATCCCTTGTCAGATAATCAAGATTTGCTCTCTCAAAAAATCATGAATACTATCTTTGCCAAGCAACAAGTAGAAGCGCAAAAAGTACTCATTTCGCAGCAAAAAGCAGAAATCAAGCGTTTGGAAAAGGAAAAAGAGGCGCAACAAGCTCTTTCTGCTCTGTTAGGAATAGGGTTAGGCTTATTTGTATTAGGGGCTTTAATCAAAGAAAAATAAATGACTGCGGCTATTTTAGATACTTCCTTGATTGCGACTTGGCTAAAATTGAAAAATCGCACAGGCTTGAATTTGTTTGAACTTTTGCCTAATATCATGCAATATGCCCTTGTGCCACAGCAGGTCGTATGTGAAATAGAGGCTTACGCACCATTAGGGGAAAGACCTGAGCATTTACGGCGTTTTTTAGACGAGGTAGGCACAGCAGAAACCAGTTTTTTCCGCTTATGCACCACTTTCGACAATATTGTTTTGGAAGAAATAAAGACGTTGCCAAGAGTAGATGGCGGTGAAGCAGAAGCCCTTGCGCAAAGCAGTAAAGTAGCGGTAAATTGGATTTTGATAGATGATAAAAGATGTCTTCCTGCCCTTAAAAAGCGATTTTTGGATACGGATTTCCACAATTCATTGGTCGTTTTATATATATTGGCTCAAGCCCAATTGCTTCCTAATAGTGAAAAAACTTTTAGCGATTTGAACATAGTGTACAACTACTCTGCGAAACAAAAAACTCAAGCCTTGCAAATGGCAAACGAATGGCTGTTGAGATAAGTTTTTTGGGAAACAGTATAAGTCCGGTCGGGTAGTATAGACAGAGTATATAGGAAGGATAGCAGTTATTTTTATTTTGTTATTTTTGAATTATAATTGCAAAAATAAATTCAGGATTTAATGCTTAATCTGAGTGAAATGAAAGACAAATTACCGTTAAAATTACAACTTATCTTTATGAAATCATTTGAAAAATGGAAATACCCAGAATTGAAGAATGAATTTGGCTTAGAGAGAGTTTATAAGCAAAATGAATTGATAGAATGGCTAAGGAACGAAAATTAAATAACGTGCTATTCTTCTCACCACTAAGGCACGAAGAACCACTAAGCAATGGGGTCAAAGAAGACAACTAAGCCACACTTTTTCTTTCTTAGGAATGAAAATTGAATAAAGTAACAATTTTATAGTCCCGTAGGGACGGCGATATTTATAGAAAAAACATGCCAACCCCTCCTTCTTTTTTTTAGCGTTTGCACTAGAAACGCAATAAATTGGGGGTAAATTCCATTTTCTATAAATATTTCGTGCCTACGGCACTAAGAAATCCCCAAAATGAAATTGTTATGTTATTTATTTTCTATTCCTTAGTTTCCTTCGTGCCTTAGTGGTAAATGATGATTTTATTCTTTACGTGTTCCTACGTGTTGCGCAAGTTTCCCTTTCTGAAAAAGAAATGGAAAGAATAGGAGGACTTCATCAAGAGCTGCTTGTATATGAAATAGATGCGTGGCAAGAAGATGAGTTAAATTTTTTATTATTTTTCACTGTTAAATACCGAAATTTATTGGAAGTTGTGAAAATATTGAAGCAGGTAAAATCTTATATTGATGTGAGAGTGGGATATGTGGGAAATGATTGAGGAAATAAGTAAAATAGACATCTGTCATATTTCCCCTTCAATAATCGCGATTTCTTGCTCCGAAAGCCCGTAAATTTGGTAAATAAGCTGGTCTATTTCAGTTTCTAACTTAGTAATATCTGCATTTATTTCTTGTTTTTTCATTTCCAAGATTTGAGAAACAAGCGAAATTAAGGCTTTTTTTTGTGGTTCAATGTTCTCTATGATAAGCGGAATTTCTTTAATAATGCTTGGCTTTATTTCTGGAAATATTTTTCCTTTTTGTGGGTTTTTAGTTGTGTAAAAAAAATCAATTAATGTAGAATTTAAAATGGCTAATAAATACCTTAAATCTAGGGTTTCAGAAGTAATGATAAAAACAGAATTTTGACAATAAAATTTATTTTCATCATAATAAGCTTTTATGTTTTCGCTCGTTTGCCGAAGGAGTATTTTAGGATTTTCCATTTTGCTTTTATTAGAAGCATACATCAAATTCTTTCCATATAAAATATATTGCATTTTGGTTTTATCCATTGAATATCTATGAATATTGCTCCCTTTTAATAAAGGTTGCCATTTATCATTTATTTGATTATCAGCATGATAAACTCTTTTTTCAACCATTTCTGCTGTTTGTGAAGGTTCGCCATGTCCCACTTGATAGGGCTTTATTCCCCACACAATTTCGCATTTTTCGCCAAAAGGAAGCCCCAAAGAAGTCAATTTTTTGAGTAATTGCTGCGAATCGCTGCTTGAGCCTACACTTATTCTATGAAAAGAATCTGCCAGCCAAATGTTTTTATCTATTGTTATACTTTTTATTACTTGTGTTTTTTCGTATTTGTAAGTCGCTACAATATCTGATATTTTTTGAGAAATTTGCAACACAAAACTGCAACATTCAACCGTTGCTTCGTCAAACACGCCATCTCCATAATCCACGATTTCAAATATTTGCATTGTTAGAAAATGTTGGCGAAATTGTTTGGTGTTATTAACTAACATCCAACTATTAGGCAAAATGAGCGACATAAAGCCATTTTTTGCCAAAAGCTGCTCATTTTGCATGAAAAAATATAAATAGGTATCTTTCGTTTTTGAGGAAATAACTTCTGCATATTTTTGGCTTAAAACCAGCTTTTCGGCTTCTTTTAAGGAAACACCCCAAGGCGGATTGCCTACAATTATGTCAAAACCCACAAAATTTCCTTTGTCATCTAAGATTTCGGGAAAATCGAAACGCCATTCAAGGGCATTTTTGTACAAAACTGCATTTTCTTTGTCTTTGATTTCTTTTTCTGTTTTTTGGATAAACAGTTCAATATTTGCCAACTCTTTTGCAGGATTTAACGCATTTTCTTTCTCCGATTTTCCAAATAAATCTCCTACAATTTGTTGATTCTCAAGGATAAACTTCTTTCCTTTCCATTCAGAAAGTTTTTTCTTTAAGGGGTCATTAATGCTAATATCTTCTCGAAATTTGTCTTTTATTTCTCTTAAAAACGCTTTAAATTCTTCTTTTCTCTCATAACTTTTGGTGTTTTTATAGGCTGAAACCATCATTTTATAGGTCTGAACGCTATATTTTTGAGAACGAAAAACGCCTTCTAAATCGGTGTTCAAAGCATAACGATTCAGCAAAGAATTTCCCGTTTTTATATTTATATCCAAATTTGGCAAGGTTTCTAACTCACCCGCAACAAGCGGTTTGTTAGGCAAAGGGACATAATACATGCTTTTCAGCAGCTCAATCCACAAACGCAAGCGACAAATGGAAACCGATTTTGGATTGATGTCCACGCCGAACAGACAGTTTTCAATAATAATTTGTTTTTCGTAAAAAATAGCCTCCTGAACTTCTTGCCTGTGCAGAATAATTCCATTGTATTGATTTAAACGATATTCAAACAATTTATTGGTTTCTTTGTCCGAAATAAGCAACTCGTCTTGCTCGACAACTACTTGATACTCTCGAATTCTCAAACCGTCTTTATGACACAAAATCTGCAAATCACTTTTTATGGCAAGGATTTCATTCAAAGCAGAGACCAAAAAATGCCCTGAACCCACAGAAGGGTCGCAGATTTTCAGCGAATTGATTAATTCATTTGCTTCTTGACGCATTTTTGTGTCTTGAAAATCTATTTTTTCTTTCAACTTCACAAAATTTTCACATTCCCAAGCATATTTTTCATTGAATTTTTGCACAACTGCCCTGCGAATCGTCTCACGACACATATACATCGTTATATATCCCGGCGTGAAAAATGAGCCTTCTTTATAGCCATTTATTTTTTCAAAAATCAATCCTAACACAGCAGCATTGATAATGCTTTTGCTCTCTACCTGAATTTCTGCATTTTCTTGAGAGAAACTATAACTATTTAAAAACTGAAATACATAAACTAAGGTATTTTTTCTGCCTTTTACCAAATTTCCTTTGCCGTCTTTGAGGACAGATTGCTTGTAAATAGGCATTTCAAGCCGATTTTTGAGCTGACACAAAGCCAAAGTGTCTTTTTCCAATTCCGAAATATCGAATAAAGAGCTGTTCAAATAGGGAATATTGGAGAATTTTTGCTGCACAATTTCCGTTCTTTCTGCCACAGGAACTGCCAAAACTTCAAAAAAAAGTTCTTCTAACTCATCAAAATCCTTTATTTTATCTTCATTCAAAAAGGCATAATCTTTATTACCTTGATGATAGCGAATAATTTGTGCTTCTAACAACTTCAAAAATAAGATTCTATTCAGCCAAGTAATGCAAAGCTCAAGGGCAATGCTAAATAGTTCTTCTTCGTTAGTGAGTTGATTATCGGGGATTTTCTTCGCAATGATGAGCTTACTGATTGTATTTTCCAACAAACTGCCTTCATTTCTCTGCCCTTCTGCATAACGCTTTATGACTTTTTTTGCCCCATCTTTCACTTCTTCAAGCCCCAAAATATACAGCAATTCAAAGTAAAAAGCCGTATTCAAAGTATTGCTATCATTCGCAAAAGGCTTGCGCAGCAAATGTTCGGGCGAAAATATCTTGTACAAAGAAATCAAGTCGTTATCTTCCTCACATTCAGGAGCTTCTGCGAGTGTGCGAAAATCTTTGAGGTTAAAATAGGTACAAGGCAAGTCATCTTCTATTTTTTCTAACAAAACTTTGGCGATATTGTCGTAGAAAAATTGCGTACTCTGTCCACTTACTTTCCACGTTTCAAAGGCTTTTTTTAGTTCATAATTTTTGAAAATATGTTTTTCAAACCAAATTCCCTCAAGAATATACCATTCCCAAATATTCGTAACTACGAGATATTTAATTTCATGGTTATTTTTTTCGTAGGTTTCTTTCAAATAATAAAGCACTAATTCCTGCAAAGCCTTTTTGTTTGGGTTTTGCAAAGTCATCATTTCTGCCTTGTTAGCAGGCTTTTTTGCCTCTAAAATCAGTCCTACAGGGTCTTTTGAGGTTTTTCCATGATGAATAACAAGGTCTTTTCGGTCTATTGTGTTAATTTCATACCCCCCCCTGCCCCCCCCTAAATGCGGGGAAAGAGGGGAGTAATAGGTTTCTTTTAGAAAATCGGAAACAATGTTTTTAAGATTCTCCTCACTTTCGTCCTCATCTATACGTGCAAACATGCTTACAAGATTTGCTTTGAACGCATTGATTTCGTCCCTCGTAACGCTTTGTTTGAGGTAGCCTTTGTTGAGGGCTTGATTAAGACTTTGTGGGAGGAGTTGCATGTTTTTGTGTTGTTTTTCACGCAGATTTGCACAGATAACTAACTATACTTCTGTCGCCAATGATTTGTAAATAATATCGTGCGCTTTTTTAATATCTGCATTTTGGTCAGGGTTTGATTTTTTTTGTATGCTTGCTAAATGAACCGATTTTTCTCCTTCGTGAAAATAAACCCTCAATGCTGTGGGCGAATAGACGCGCAATTCATACACCTTACATTTGCCATTTTTGGGGCTGACATCTTTTATAATCTTCGTATCAGGATAAAAAGGAGAAAGTAGTTGTCTATTTTTAGCTTTCTCAAACTCGTCAATAATAGATTGTTGCTCTAATAGACTTAAACTATAAAAAAGTTTTTCAAAACTATCTTTGTAATAACAACTCCGGAATATTTGTTTTAATTGGTCAAATGTACTTGAATTTCGGGCATTTAAGGTTGTAATTTTTTGCCTGATAGCATCAATATTATCATTTTCTCCATAGAAATTATCAACAAATACCTGCCTATTTTCTTGCAAAGATACCAAACAAAGCTGATGGTTTTTTAAGTCATCATGCAAAGGAATGCTGAATAAAAAACCTTCATTTTGGGCTACAATGGCTAAATTCAAGGCATCAAAGGTTTTTTCTCCAATCGTTATGCTAAAATTATTTGCCAATAATGCTGCCTCTGTTTCGGGATTTGACGAGAAATGTGCTTCTATAGGATATTTGTTAAAAAGCGAAAATGCAATTCGTTTTAGGTTTCTGTCCTCAATATTTTCTATTATTTCTGCGAGAGAGCCTACATTGCTTAACAGAATTTTTGAAGGCAATTTTTCGGTAATAATGGCATTTTCAATCGCCAAATTTTCGTTTTTAAGCTCAACAAAAGCTCTCAATACCTCGGAAAAATGAGCAATAAAGTCATGCCTATTTTCATGTATGGGCAAACATTCATTAAAATAAAATTTGTGCATAACTTAAAATAATTTACTTGCATTAATTTCAAATTGGTCAAATAAACCGGGTATCCATTCATTTAACCGTCCATTTTCATCTATTGTAGCGGGTTTAACCTCTGTATTCGCATTTTTATCTAATTCAAACCAATAACATTTGAACAACTTGTGAAAATCGGTTTCGCTATTTTTGGCGTATAAACGCAAACCATCAAATAAATGGTCGCTATGCGTTTCTATCAAAATCTGACAACCTGCTTCCACACACAAACCTATGAGTTTTCCCATTTCGGTTTGCCCCTTTGGGTGCAAGTGAGCCTCTGGATTTTCAATCATAACAATGCTGTTTGGGGTAATCGTCCCCAACAACAATGCTGTAATAACAGGTAGTGCGTAACTTAGCCCAAACCCTACATTTTTGGCTCTATGCCCATTGAAAGTGCTGTAAGAAGAATCGCTTATGGCTTGAATTTCATGTTTAAACTTCACATTTGGCGAAATAACTCCCAACCAAGCACGCAAATTAAATAACAAAGTGTCGCCTTCCGATTTTTCGTGTTTTAACAAATCGGACAAGGGATAATCTGCATAGGTTTCGATACACTTGAAGATATTTTCGCCCCTATGTCCCAATTTATTGCTTGCGCTATGAATGGAAACAGAAGTTTCGGGACCAAAACGGTCTGCGGAAATGTAGATAATTTCGGGAAAAACCAATTCAGGGGCTACTATTGCCTGTTCATTTTCAATCGCAATCGTTTTTCCATCAGCAAAAATAGCGGTTATATTTATCCCCTCTTTTGAATAGCTATTTTTACATTCAGCCAGATTTCCATGCCCGTCTAAAAAAATGGGTTCATGTTTTGCGGCTTTTTCTAATAATAATAGCGACTGTATAACACTGCTTTTTCCGCTACTATTCAAGCCTGTTAGCAAGGTTAATTGCCCTAATTCTAAGGTATCTGCCAAAAATGACTTAAATCCGCTGAGTTCTATGCTTGTTATCATGAAATATACGTGTTAATTAAGGTATTTATGGTTTCAAAACGATAAGTTACTGCTGTGTGTTTCATGCTATCGCGAGAGATAGCTATCTGAAAATCAACGTTTTTAAGAATAGGAATATAGGCTTTAATAAACGCTACCTTATTGCTCAACAAGGTCAAAAATTCATTGTCAGATAGTTTGCAAAGCAACACGCCCCACATTTCAAACAGCGACTTATTGATAGGGCTTCTTCTATTGTCGCCATAGCTCTTGCGAAAAGTATGCTTATCAAACAATTTATGGGCGCGAAGCATTGCTATGTTAAACGAGCTACATATCTCTGTTATATCCGTAAATAAAATATCTTCCGTATTAATTGCTTTTTTTTGTAACAATTTGTGAAACTCACGGCTATTAAAAATGGGCATCGAATTGATAATTATCATGGTATTGCTCAAAAAAGTATCTACAGTGATTGTTCTTTTATAAGAAGAATAATCTCTAACCAAAAAAGATAAAAATCTTAATATCAGTCCCTTATCTTCCATTCTTTGGCTTTTAATTGCGTAATCCGTTGCAAGCAAAAAAGAGGTATAGCGAGATAACTCATTGAGCATTGTCGTAGATTGTCCGATATAAAGGGCATTTCGAATTTCTTGACTGCTAAGGGGTAATCCGCCTGTATTGAGTCGTTTAAAAATATTTCGCTTTACCTCCTCAGGCGTACCTGGGTTAATAATTGTAAATTGAAATTCTGTTTCTAATATTCTATTTTGAATATAAGAAGGCAGTCCTTGAAAATTATCCCCTTCATATGCTTTCCAAAATTCCAGATTTTGGAGCCGAAAACCCTGCCCTTTTTTCGCCTCATCTCTGCTTTTCAAGTACTCATCACCTAATATAAAACTCCTAATTGTACTTAACCGCTGAAGCCCATCTACTACTGTATAGTTATTTTTTTCGTCGGCAGATACATAAAACATCGGTAAGGGAATTTTCAATATCAAAGACTCAATGAGTTGTGATTTTTTTTCGAGTGTCCACACTTCATTCCGTTGAAAATCAGGGTTTAAGAAGATGCTTCCTTGTGTAAGTCGCCGCAAACAAGTTTCCATAGGGATTCCTTTAGAATCAATTGAGATTTCTTCGGGATTAAAGGGGTCATCAAACACTTCACTTTCATTATCGTCTTCGATACCTGAATCGTAGAGATGGATTTGTATATTTTCCGTAATTTGTTCGTTCATACGCCTGTTTTTTATGCCACATTTCACGCAGATTTTTCCCTATCAAGCAAAAATCTGCGGAAAGCTAATTCAGGGCAAAGTTACAAAAATATTTGATGTTGAAAACTATTTTGTCTGCGAAAACAAGTATTTTTTATGAAACCTTATAGCAGCTATTTCTCATATTTTCCCTTCAATTATAGCGATTTCTTCTGCTGTTATTTCATACAATTCATATACAAGTTTGTCTATTTCTTGCAACATTTGCGAAATATCAGCTTTATAATTATTTTGTTTTTCGGTCAATATTTGCATTGTTAAAGTAATATATAGCTGCACATTTTCGGGAAGTAGGATAGGCAAATTATCGACTTCATAGCCATTCACATTGCTGCTTGTACTGTTGCATTTAAACACAAAATTGAGTAATTGACTATTGAGCAAGGCGAGCAGAAAAAAAGAAGATATTTTTGTGTTAGGAACAAAATAATTGCAAGAGTTAGCGAGATATTTGGGCGGAGTAAGCAAGGTTGCTTTGATTCTTCCTGTTTCATTTATGCCTGTAAGCCCTTGAATAACAACTCTTTCCATGTTTGCATGTTGTATTTTTATGCCTTTGTAGGACTTTTTGAAAATCGTATCATCTAAAAATGCGATTTCTCCTTGACTGATTTGTGCTTGAGTATTTTTGTAGGTATAGCGGTCTATTTGAACGCCTTTTACTAAGTCTGATTTTGTTGCATCTTTTACAATCGCATTTTTGGCAAGCGAAATGTCTATTTCTCCTGTCAAACAAGGGCTTAATGTCCCCAATTTTACGATATTTGGGTTTGAATATATTTTTTGTAAAAGGTGAAATTTACTTTTTGAAGTTATTGGAATAGAAAGAAGTTCAGGGTTTAATGCCTGAATATCAGTATATTGTAAAAATAATCTTTCCTTTTGATTGATTTTTTTTTCGTAAGAAACGCCTAAGTCAAAATGAGAAAATAACTTTCCTTTTTGCGAAAAAATAATGGCTGTGGACATTTTTACTTCTTCAAATACTCGTTTTTTTGTATTATCTCTTTCTGGAAAAGCATCTATTTTAA
>JAYUZN010000158.1:0-9071 GCA_043751755.1 Bacteroidota bacterium
CATTTGCTTGCCCACTAAACTTGGCTTTTAGGACAAATAAATAATCAGCTTCGGCATTTTCTACTTTGCCGTCTGCAAGCATGGCATTGCGCAAACTGCTGACTTGCTGCGCAGAAATCCCGTCATTGAACAGGGAAGTATCTTCAAGAAGTTGGATAAATGACATATTGAGTGGTGTTTTTGGCGCGCAGATTTTCGCAGATAATAGCAGATTTCGCAGATAGAGCCGATAAAGTTAGTAAGCTATTCCGAACTATTGTGTTTTTTATCTGCGAAATCTGCTTAAATTTGCGTTTATCTGCGTGAAATCAGAGACTATTTTTTGGCTGCTAAGGCTGCTAATTCTGCTTTCAAAGCGGCTAATTTGGCATTTTCTGCGGCTAAATTGCTTACTTGTTCTGCTTGCGAAACCTTGTTTTTTTCGATTTTTTCTTGCGTTTCTTTGAGGGTATTTTGCAAGATATTTGCCTCTTTTTCAAGGACTTTGCCTTTCAATTCCACCTTTTCAACAGCTTTGTTTTGGTCTTTGATGGTTTCGTTTTTGGCATAAATATCCACTTCTAAAGGCAGACTTTCCAAAAATTTCTTGGCAGCCGCAATTTCGGCAGGATTTTGCGCAGCTGACAAAAATTCATTGGCAGTATTTGCGACAAAAATAGTAATGCGCGTGTTTCTTTCGTCATTTTTGGAGGCTTTTGCTACCTGATAGCCGTAGTTCATGCCATTGGGCGAAATAGGCGGAAATACAACCCCTTCAAAAATGCGCGTATCGCCGTCACTTTTGCCTTTTATTTTGGTGCCTTCCTTAAATAACTCTGCGACAACAGGCTCTACGGTTTTGATGTTTTGCGGCAGTGTAATCATAACGGCACTTACAGCGAGACTTTTTTTGTTGAAATCGGCTTTGGTTTCTTCGGCAGTTTGTGCAAAACTCAAAGCAAAAAGCCCTACTAAGAGAGCGAATGTGAAAGTTAATTTTTTCATTGAAATGTGGTTTGGTTCACGCAGATAGGCGCGGATTTTAGCAGATAACGCAGATATAGTGCTTTTTATCTGCGAAAATCTGCGTGAAATTACAAGATAAATTCTTACAAAAATTAGTTGATTGCATAGCCTGAAGCTGCGCGAAAAATGGGCTGATGAAAGCCTAATACAATCTGCGAAGGCGGAATCCCACGCATAACAAGTTCGTTTGTTATCGGATTGTCTGTATTATTTTCTAATAACCAGATTTTTCCTGTATCTTGTTTGATGCAAAAATGAATGACAATATAATTGGAAAACTCCTTGGGCGTGTCCCAACCTGTGCGCAATATCATATAATGCTGCTGCACTTTGTCCACAATTAAGAGGTCTTTGAGGTCAGAATTGAGACGCTCAATGATTTCTGCTTGCAAGATTTCTATGATGAGTTTTTCGTATTTTTTGGTATTATTTTTCATATTTCCATTGTGTTATGAGTTGATTATCAGAGTTATAAATGATGAGCCGCATTTTGCTTCGTTCTATCAAGGTCTGAAAAAAAGGATGCGGAGAAAGTTCTTCATAAGCTTTGTCTGGCAGTGCAGCAAAAAGCAACCTATCAGGTTCTTGTTCCTCTAACCCCACTTGATAGGTAAAATATTGTCCAATAAGTGAATGTAATTCGTAAATGAGGGAAGCCCCTGAAAAGGATTTTATTTCTATGGCAATTTTTTCTGCCCCTTTTTCTGCTGCAAGCATTTTTTCTGCCCCTAAATCTATTTTTAAATTGTTGGGAAATAAGCCTTTTGTTCGTAATTTTATCTCATAAGGGTCATGCGTGATTTTCCAGCCTTCTTTTTGAAGGGCTATTTTTACCGAATCGTTAAATAAATCTTTTGCCATAAAGATAATTTTAAAATATTTTCACAAAGTTACTTATTTTTAGGCAGATTTGCGCAAATTAACCCCTAACCTATGTAAAAATATACGATAAAACGCCACAAATATGACATTTTTTTGGAGAATAATGCAAAATACCTTAACCTTGCATCTTATATTAAAGTTTAAGTAGTTGAAAGTTATAAGTTGAGAGTTGAAAGTTAATATAAATTTATCATAATCAATAAGATATATCGAAAAATATATGTTTAGCTTATTTTTCACTCGTACTTATTAGAAATTAATACATTTAAGAATGTTTAGTTGCTAACTGATAGCTGCTAACTGATGACTGCTAACTGCTCACATTTTGGATTTTATTATTAGTTATTTTTCACATATTCCTGCGGATTGGCAGGAATTTATCACACAACCGGGCAAGTTTTTGCCTATTATTGGTATGTTGATTGTGTTAGAAAGCCTGCTTTCTATTGACAATGCGGCTGTATTAGCCACAATGGTAAGGGATTTGCCCAAAGAAGAGAGGGGAAAAGCCCTGAAATATGGCATTATCGGAGCCTACGTTTTTCGAGGAATATGCCTTATTTTGGCAAATTTGCTCATACAAGTATGGTGGTTAAAGCCGATTGGCGGGATTTATTTGATATATCTTGCCATAGATTTTTTCAGAAAACAATATAATGCCTCAAAAGAAGATGATATATCGGAGGTGTTAGAGGACTTAGACGAGGACTTGGAAGAGCTGAAACAAGACGAAATCCCTGCGGAAGAGGTCTTAGAAACGCAAACGGAGAAAAAGAAAAGTTGGATATATCGTGCCACAATTGGCGCAATGGGCAGCTTTTGGTCAACGGTGCTGATGATAGAAGTGATGGACTTGGCTTTTTCGATGGACAATGTATTTGCGGCGGTTGCTTTTACCGAAAATATTTTTCCGATATGGATAGGGGTATTTATCGGCATTTTGGCGATGCGCTACGTGGCACAGGCGTTTGTGAAGTTGATGGAGCATTTTCCTTTTTTGGAAACGGCGGCTTTTGCGGTGATTGGTTTATTGGGGATAAAATTATTTTTAGCCTTGATTGCGGAATTTAATAAGCCCTTCAAAGACGTATTGGAAAACGAAACCACAGATGCCATTGTTTCTGTCCTCACTGTCCTCATTTTTGCTGTGCCTATTGCCACATCTTATTTGTTTGATATGCCGAAAAGACATAGATAAATGACTATTTACCAACGTATTACCTTTACTATTGCCTTCCTTTTGTTGTCTGCCCCTTTGTATAGCTTTCAAATCAATTATCAAGCTATGCGACAGGCAGGAATGGGAAATGTGGGTACGGGCTGGGTCTTAGACGCAAGCAGTGCGTTCTACAATCCGAGTGCGTTGGCATTGTTATATGGCAATCATCTGCAACTTGGGAGTTGTGCGATACAGCGATATGTGGCTTTTCAGGCGCAATATCCGAATGCATATGCTACCTTGATGAATCCGAATTTGCTCACGCCTTTGTATGGGTATGCTGCTTTTCACCCGACTCACGACTCGCCTTTCGGCTTTGGTTTGGCGGTCAATACGCCTTTTCAGACAAATGTGCAGTGGGAGCCTGATTGGAAGGGACGTTTTATTGTACAAAATCATAGCATTTCGACTTTGGCAATACAGGCTACAGTTTCTTTGCGATTTAATGAGCATGTTAGCATAGGCGTAGCTCCTGTTTTTTGTTTGAGCGGCTATGTTCATTCGCAATCTATCCAAATTCTTGCGCCACAAAGTATAGACGGCTCTATCGAATTTATGGCACGTGGGAGCGGCTGGGGGGCAAATGTGGGCATTATGTATCGGGCAAATGAGCGTTTTTCGATTGGGGCAAGCTATCGTTCTGCGATTGATATGCAATACAAAAAGGGGCAAGTTACCTTTAATGTGCCTGCAACTGCCAAAAATTACTATCCGAATCAGCCCTTTAGCACGCATTTTCGGCTGCCAAGTGTGGCAAGTATTGGCTTTGCTTATCGCCCTCGTGTGGGGGTGTTGATTGCGGCAGATTTCAATTATGTGGGCTGGCAGGTCTTTGATTCGCTTACAATTGCTTACACAACGAAAGATATAAGCTATAATGGCTACAAAGATGTGATGAATTTTCGCAATAGTTATACGGCTAAATTGGGGGTAGAAGCTATGCCAAAGCATTTTTTGGCTTTGCGTGCAGGGGCGTATTTTGAGCTTTCGCCTGTAAGAGATGAGTATGTTTCGCCGTCTTATCCTGATGCGAACAAAATCGCTTTGACGGGAGGAATAGGAATTGTGATAGGGCAAAAGTTGTATATAGACTTGGCGGGGGAGTATTCTTTTACGGGAGATAGGACTTCTTTGTATAAACAGGCGGCTTTTGCAGGGGTGTATAAGGCAAATGGCTATATGGGGGGCGGGGGGGTCAGGTACACATTTTGAAGGTGTTTCACGCAGATTTTCGCAGATGACAGGATTTTTATTTTTTGACAGGATTGACAAGATATACAAGATAAGAAAATTAATAGGGTTTATTATTTCTCATTTTTCAGCACGCAGATTATCGCAGATGACACTTCGGCTATAGTTCGGCAAAGCTCACTAACCACGCTCAGTGTCCATCAGATGTCGCAGATGTATAACTACAATTTTCATTTTTCATTTTTCATTTTTCATTTTTCAATTTTCAATTTCTTCTCATGGCATTACCCAATATTTTCACAAAAGAAGTAAGCGATTCTATCATTCATAGAATCCATCAATTAACGCCTCAAACCCAAGCACAATGGGGGACTATGGGGGTGGCACAGATGTTGGCGCATTGTTGTGTAACGTATGAAATGGTGTATGATAATCTTCACAAAAAGGCTAACTTTTTGATGGGATTTATCCTCAAAATGTTGGTTAAGCCGACTGTTGTAAGTGAAAAACCCTATAAACACAATAGTGGCACTGCGCCTCAATTTGTCATAAAGGATAGCCGAGATTTTGATAAGGAAAAACAAAGGCTTATTGCTTATATCCAAAAAACGCAGGCTTTGGGAGAAGCGCATTTTGAGGGAAAAGAATCTCTTTCTTTGGGCGTTTTGACCAAAACAGAATGGAATAATCTGTTTTACAAGCATTTAGACCATCATTTGCGACAGTTTGGGGCGTAAATAATTGAAAATTGAAAATTGATAATTAGCATCAATTAAATATCTCTTTAATTCATTTCTAAATTGTACTTGGTAGGCTACTAAACAGGTAAAATAAACGTTTTGTTACTGAATATGCTTGAGAAATAGATTAGCTGATATTTGGACAATAAAAGGCTAATTATTAGGTATTTACCTTTATTTTCAATTTATTAAACATTGACATATTTTTATTCGAAAATGAACAAAATTACACATTTTTTGGGCATGTTATGCCTTTTGCCAGCGATTGCTATGGCACAAATCACGATTGTAGAAACGGATATAACGCAAGTGGGAGATGTTATTCCCCGAAATGTAGATACCCTTGCAGCAGTTACGCAGGGAGGCGCGGGGGCAAATCAGACTTGGGACATGACGAACGCAGTAGCCCATAATACGGAAACAACACAGGTAATTGCGCCAAGTGCTACCCCTTATGCAAGCGGCTTTCCGAATGCCAATCTTGCCATGACAAATGACAACGCAACCTTCTTGTATTTTGACCAAAATACGGCTATGCAGGTGGCACAGGGCTTTGCAGGAGATTTGTTAGGAACAGGAACTGCCCTTAATGTCCCTTTTAATCCTACGCTTTTGGTACACAATTTCCCTATAACATATGGAAGCAATTTTTCGGATACATATGGCTTAGATGTTACGACTGATGGCTCGGCTTTTGGGGTAAGCGAAGTGCGCTACAAAAGAATGGCAATCGTTTTGGATAGCACAGATGCTTGGGGCATGCTAACTACGCCTGATGGAAGCTATAATTCGCTGAGAATCAAACATGTAGAATATATAAAAGACAGTATTTGGGCAAAATTATTCCCCTTCGCACCTTTCCAGTTATTTAGTGCCACAAATGACACAACGGTGGCTTACAATTGGTTTGCCAAAGAATCTAAATTGCCTGTGGCAGAACTCACCTTAGATTCTGTCGGTGGTCCTTCGCAGTTTACGTGGTTTGCGGCGACAGTAGGCGTAGAAAATGGCGTTTCTGCCCAAATTCAAGCAAAAATGTATCCGATTCCTGCTGCCAATCAAGTCAATATCCGCATTTCTGCCAATGACAAAGCGGGAGAACATGCGTTTAGCTTGTATAATGCGGAAGGAAAACTGATTTCTACGTCCATTATAGACTTGCAAGTAGGTAAAAATCATGCGTTTGACCTCCGTCAATTGCCTGTAGGAGTATATACTTGGAGCTTGAAAAATGGCTCAAATGGGAAGGAAGTGCATGGGAAATTGCCGATTGTGAGATAAAATAGGCACGCAGATTTTCGCAGATAAGGACGCAGATTTCACGCAGATTAAGGTTTTCATCTGCGAAAATCTGCGGTTAAATCTGTGAAAATCTGCGCGAAATTCAAGCGAAATTCACGCTATTTTCCCCCCATTTTTCACTTTCTTATCAGGTTGCAGCAGCACAATTTCCTTGTTTTCGTCCGAAATTACGCCCAAAACCAAACATTCTGACACGAAATTGGCGATTTGTTTGGGCGGAAAATTGACTACTGCAATGACTTGTCGCTGCAATAAAGCTTCTTTTTCGTACAAAACGGTAATCTGTGCCGAAGACTTTTTGATGCCGATTTCCCCAAAATCTATCGTAAGTTGATAAGCGGGCTTTTTGGCTTTAGGGAAGTCCGAAACAGCGATTATCGTCCCGACTCTCAGGTCTATTTTTTCAAAATCTGAATAGGAGATATTTTCCATGAGGCATTTGTTAAAAATAAGGAACACAAATTAAATAACTTCCCCTTTTTCTCACCACTAAGGCACGAAGAAACACGAAGCTATATGGTAAAAGAAGACATCTAAGCCACGCTTTTTCTTTCTTAGTTCCCTTTGTGGTAAATGATGATTTTATTCTTTTCGTGTTCCTAAACACAAAGTAACTGAAATTTACGCCTTCTAAAAAACTTTTTCGCTTTTTTTGCGTATAGGAAAAATTATCGCTATCACACACACAAACACCGCCATTATGAGCTTATTAGATTCTGAAAATGTGCGCATCATAGACGTTCAAGACGAAGAAACTGCGCAAATCAACACAAACGACCTCCATCATTTGCGCCCTATAGAAGCTGAGAAAGAACGAAACCTTGCCCAAACAGGGACAAACCTGCCTGAAACCAAACCCAAAAAATACAATTGGGCATTTTTTTGTGCGTCTATGTTTTTGGGAATTGGGATTGGCGAAGCCATAGGCGTTGATTCTGCGGTTTTATTTGGTATGGGGATAGGTTTCTTGTTTTTTGTGGATCCCATTTACCAAAAAGTGATGAATAAAATAGATAAATGGTGAATAAAATATAGCCCATTATAAATGATAAACGCCTGATAGTCAAATAACTATCAAGCGTTTTCAGTTTTTGACGGAGAAACGTTTAGAACGGCAAGTCGTTGCCGCTATCGTCTAAGTTCTCGATATTGACAACAGGCGCGCTTGGCATATTGTGCATTACAGGCGGCACGGTAGGGGCTTGATTGACAGGAGCGGCTGCTGATACGGGCAATATGCGCCATGCTTCTAAGGTGTTGAAATACTTGATTTCCCCTTGTGGGCTTGTCCACGACCTGCCTCTCAAATTGAAAGATACGCTTACGTCCATGCCAGCTTCTACAATGTCTAACAAGCCACATTTGTCTTGCGTCAATTGGAATGACACGTATTGTGGATAGGAAGGATTGTCGGCAATCATCAATACAAAATCGCGTTTTGTGAACTTGTCAGATACAACTTGCGCCTCAGATTTGAGGTGTAATTTTCCAGTTACGTCCATGATATATAAATGTTATTTGGTTACAAAGAATTATGTGGCAAAGATAGGAACAAGTTTTGGTATTTTCTTGGAAAAAAGTGGGCTATGAGTAACAGAAAAAAGTTATTTATTAGCCCTAACAGCTTGATTATACGTTTTTTAAACCAAAAAGTTTTTATTTTTTTGACAAGATTTATTTTTTTGACAAGTTTTTGTTTTTGACAAGTTTTTGTTTTTGACAAGATTGACAAGATAAACAAGATAAGAAAAGAATAGAGTAGGATTTTCAACTTTCAACTCTCAACTCTCAACTCTCAACTTCCTCACATGTTTTTTCTCAACCATCAACCTATCGAAGCAGATAGCCCAAATATGCGGCTTTATACACAGGCATTCAAATATGGCGATGGCTTATTTGAGACCATTCGGGTTTATAAAGGGCAGATTTTATACCTTCGTGAACACCTAACGCGCTTGTTTACAGGCATGTACTACCTAAAATATCGTTTTCACGAAGAAAAATTTCAGGCAGAAATAGAAACCACGATTTATCGACTTTTGGACTTGACACAACTTTATAATGGGCGGTTGCGCTTGCAAATTTTTCGGAGAGAAGGCATTTTACCCGCCGAATTTATCTTAGAAGGGGAATCGATTGAGGAGTATTTTACGACTACACAAGCCTATTCGCTCACCTCATATCGACTTATGCCTTTGCATTTTTCGCCTGTGAGCGGTTTTAAAACCACTTATCGGCTTCCTTATCAGTTAGCAAATATGTATGCGAGAGAAAAAGGCTTTGATGAGGCAATTTTGTGGAGCGCGGATTCTGCGGTAGAAACGGCAAATCATAATCTTTTTATCGTAAAAAGGAAACATATTTATACGCCCCCTTTGCAAGCAGGTTGCGTAAATGGAATTATGCGTATGCACATTATTCGTTTGTGCCAAAAAATAGGGATTTCACTTTCAGAGACTTTTATTTCGGAAAAAGACCTGCACCAAGCCGATGAGATATTTTTGACAAATGCTTTGAGAGGCATTATTCCTGTGTGGAGATATGAAGATACCGTCTGGGAAAATGCCTCATTTAATATAGCAAACTACTTGAAACAGAACTATTTGCAGGTGTTGGAATAGTTTGTTGCCCTTATAACAATATGTCTGCCATTTAATTTTGAGATAAAAAGGGAAAAGCATTGAAAAAAGTATTAATTTTGCGTGTCGAAAACAAAAAAAAACTCAATTCAA
>JAYUZN010000159.1:0-2002 GCA_043751755.1 Bacteroidota bacterium
CCAGCAGGGTTAAGCACTTGAAATTCAGTTATTTGAATCCAATTATTTTCGTAAATGGCTTGCTCGGAAAGCGTTTGCCAAGGGTTTTCGTTAAACTGCATATTTTTTGTTATCCTTTGAACAGGGTAAACCTGTCATTTCTTAAAGAAATGACAGGTTTACAGGAAAATTTACTCCCTTATTCCACCACAAACACCTGCCGACCCATGCCTTCAAAAACCAAAGTATAAAACCCTGCCGAAAGTCCATGTTTCCAAATAAACTCAAAATCCCCTGCGGCGACTTTTCCCTCAAAAGGTGCAGCCACTTTTTGCCCTAACATATCATAAACAACTAATTTTAGCTGCTGATTTTGCCCAAAATTTGCCTTTATGTGCAGTTCATGCTGGTTGGGATTGGGGAAAACAGGAAATAGTTGCGTAGAAGCTGCCGCAGATATTGAAGTCGCATAAGTTACATTTACCGCAATATCATCACTTTTGGAGCAGCCCAAAGAATTGGTAACTGTCAGCGTATAAAGCGTTGTAACTGTAGGACTTGCCACAGGATTCTTGATAGTTGTGCTGCTCAAGCCCGTAGGCGGCGACCACGAAAAGCCCAGAGAACTCACACAAGTAGGCGTTAAAGTAACACTATTTCCCAAAAGAATCGTTTTGTCTGCCCCTGCATTGAGGGTAGGATTCGTTTTTTTGGTAATATGAATAGAATCTGAACCGATACAGCCATTAGAATAGGTAACATAGAGCGTGTAAGTTTGCGAAAGTTGGACATTGCAAGTAGGCGTAAGCAGCGTGCTATCATCTAAGCCCGTACTTGGTGACCATAGATAAGTGCCTGTAAGACTGCTATTTCCTTGAAAAACAATCTCTTGCCCAAAACAAACTGAAGTATCCGCACCTACAGTTACAATAGGCGTAAGCAAGGAATTGATGGCTAATATCTGTGTAAAAGTATCCGCCCCAATGGGATTAGACACAATCAAAGTTACGGTATAAGTTCCCGAAGTAACATAGTCTATGCTCGGATTTGCAGTGTTAGCAGTTTGTCCATTGCCAAAATTCCATGCCCAAATCATGGGCAGATTTTGCGACATATCCGTAAAATCTATATGCCCATTGCAACTTGTGATAGGCGTATGCGCAAAACTGGCGGTTGGGTGAACGGTAGGAATGACACAGGCTACCGCATTTCCTGCATTGATTCTGCCCGCACCTAATTTGTTTGTATAAGGAAGATTAAGCGCGTCAATGTTATCGCAAGTTTGTTTCAAACAACTTTCTATCGCATCAGGGCTAAGGGCGGGATTTGCGGCTATCATCAAAGCTACGACTCCTGCCACAATCGGCGTTGCCATAGAAGTGCCGTCCCAAGATTGGTAGCTGCCGATAGGTGGGTTAAGGCTGGCAATGGTGGTGCTTTTGATAGCCGAGCCGGGACAAGAGACATCTATTGTCGCTCCATAGTTAGAAAACCATGATTTGTGGTCAGTGTCATTTGTCGATGCTACGCATATTACATGGTTGTAACTTGCTGGATAGTAATTACTTGCATCTGAATTGTCGTTTCCTGCGGCAGCAAGTACTACAATTCCCAAATCGTAAGCGGTGTTTATGGCAGCCTGCCAAGTATTGCTATGACTGTTTGCCGCCCCAAAAGACATGCTTATAATATCCGCAAAACCGCAACTCATCGCATAAGTAAAACCCGGCAAAGTCGAGCCTAAGGTAGAACCCGTTGTGCCATCAGATTTGGCTTTGATAGGCAATATTTTGGAGTGAAAACCTACCCCTGCTACGCCTATTCCATTGTCGGCAACGGCAGCAGCGCAGCCCGAAACATGGGTTCCATGGTCAAAACTGTTGATAGTAGGTGGCGAAGGGTCATTGTCAGTATTGGCAGCGTCCCAGCCATTTATATCATCTATAAAGCCATTTCCATCATCATCTACGCCATTTACGCCATTGATTTCCCCCCAATTATGAAAAATATTCGCCGCCAAATC
>JAYUZN010000160.1:0-7741 GCA_043751755.1 Bacteroidota bacterium
AATGGCTACTTCGTCCATTTTGCCAATAAAATTGCGACTTGAACTATTTCTATCTCTTCCAAATTGAAAAGCACTATTAAAATTGACGGCAGCATGTGCTGCTGTTCTGACCGTAGGCACACCATTTAAGTAAAAAGTGGCATTCGTAGCTGTTACTACCAAAGCGACATGCGACCAAACCCCTGTCGGAATAATAGGACCACTTACATAATTGTAAGAACCTGACGTATTTGCCCAATGATAGCCTAAACGTCCCCCCGTAGTCAAATTCATACCCGTTGCCCCCCCACTTGCGCTGAAAACCAAGCCTGTCGTAGAACTTTGTACGCCATTCGGTTTTATCCACGCCATCAAAGTTATCGTATTCGTAGCCATGTTAAAGGCAGGAATCGTGGCATAATCTGTGTTTGCATTCAGTTGTAAAGTATTGCCTGTAATGGTATCCGCATCACATTTATTCAAATCAGTAACGATAACATTGTAAGTTGTGGTGTAAGTATTGGAAAGCGCATCAGTTATTTGCAAAGTAGCCACAAAAGTGCCTGTACTAGAATAGCTTACAGATGGATTGAAGGCAGTCGAAGAAGCGGGGATTCCCCCTACAAAAGTCCAATTTCGGGTTACTGATCCAATCGAAATGTCTTTAAAACTCCAAGTTGCGTCCGAACAGACATTGCCGCTATTTTGTGCCGATATTACGACATGTGTTGTCCTCAAATTGTCAAAAGGCGTTTCATATACGCCTCTGCCATACGAAGAATAGCGGATTAAGCCCTGATTTGAGCCATCATCATACATAGAAAAATCGGTAGGAGCTTGGCGCGCAGGCAAACCTGTGCTATAATTTGTCCAAGTGATTTGCCCTACTTTTTTGTAATAAACGGCATTATTTGTCGCCATCAACACCAATTCCTCATCTCCATAATACTCCTCCGCCATTATCCGTCTATGATTGACAGCCGGTAAATTGAAGGTAATATCTGTCCATGTTGCTCCGCCATTTGTAGAACGATACGCCTTGTTATTGATAGCAATATATACAATATCTGCATTGTTACAAATGGCAGTAATTGTAGCGATTGAATTAGAAGCTGTCGGCAGGTTGTACATCACAAAAGTAGGCGTTGCCGCCATTGCATCTGTGGAAACATAGATTTTCTGGTCGCTCGTCAGCACATACAGCCTGTTGCTATCCGCAATGCAGCTATGAACAGCTTTGATGGTTTTGTTAAAAGTGGAAATCTGTGTCCAAGTAGGCGAGGCACTTTGTATGTTTTTGCAGCGAAAAACATTGCCATTCGCAAGCTGCCCATTTCCCAAAAAAGCCAAATTTATATTACTTCTGTTAAACGCCAAGCCATACAAAGTATCGCTTGGCGCATTGTAGCTTGCTGTACTGCCAGAAGGCGTTATGCGGCGTGTGCCAATATTAAACACGCTAAAATCCCAATTTCTACCAATGTTATAGACTGCTGTTCCATTGTTTCGTTTGTCTATCTCTCTTGGAGCATAGTCATCTCCGCCTCGAATCGTGTACCAGCCTGTAGAATCTGCATACAAACCGCCATTATCTTGTGTGCCAATGCTCACAAAATCTCGCCTTGTCGGGCTGCTTTTTCCTGCAAAATCTGCCACTTCAAAGGCAAAAATCCCATCACTTTTGGGAGTCCAGTTATTGCCACCATCTGTACTCAGCCACACACTGCCATCATTGCAACTATATAACTTTGTGGCATCATACGGACTTTGCCCAATTTGGTGCATATCTGTATGAACTTTGGCATACCAATTCGTGAGCATAGTCCAAGTAACTCCCGCATCATTAGAATACCAAGTATTATGTGCTTGAAGCCATACTTTGTTGGGGTCAAGATTATCTACGCAGATTGTATTGTTATAGTTGCCTTGTCCATTGCTTGATACATCATCATTGTAATAGGTAAGATAAGGCGAACCTTCTGCTTTTTTGAGGGTAAAAGACAAGCCTCCATCTGTGGACTTGTACATAATTCCCCCACTTGCCACCATTTCAAAATACACAACATTGGTATCCGCAGGCGTAACGGCTACTCTACTCCCGCCCGAAAGGGGGGGAAGGTTAGGCGCACTCAAGCCTGATGTTATCAAAGTCCAAGTATCTCCAAAATCTGTAGAGCGATACAACTCTGGAGTTGCAGTGCGTGTACAAGCAAACAAAGTGAGCGAAGTGGCATTTGCTACCCTTTTCATGTCGCAAAATTGCAAGCCTGTACCTGTCTTTGCTGTCCAACTTGCGCCAGCATTCGTGGTTTTATAGACCCCCCCACTCGTAACCGCTACCAAAGTATTGTGGTCTGTAGGGTGCATAATGATTTCTATAACAATGCGCCCTGTCGGGATTCCGCCTGTAAGCTGCGTGAAGGTCGCGCCGCCATTTGTGGACTTGTAAACGCCACTTCCACTTCCATAATAACTTGGGTCTCCGCCGCCCAAATACAAAACTTGGTCATTCGTATAATCAATGCAAATGGAGGCGCATTTGGCAGTCATAATATCTGTACCTGCGGCTACTGTCCAATTTTGGGCTTGGTCAGTGGTAATAAAAAGCCCCCCTTGCGAAGTGAGCGCATAAAAGATGTTGGGATTTGTGGGGTGGAATTTCATTTGAACCACCCTTGCCTGCCCATGAATCTGCCCCGACAAATTGGTGGGGAATTTATTGGCTTTGTAGCCTGTCCAATTGGCAAGCTGTGCCGAAGCCGTAAGGCTCACAGCGAAAAATATGAGAAAAAGTATGTGTTTGGTCATGATGTTGTGTCTTGTATTTCACGCAGATTTGCGCAGATGAAAGCAGATGTCGCAGATGTATGGTTTTCATTTTTCATTTCTTATTTTTCATTTTTCATTTCTTATTTTTTATTTCAACTTCCTTCAATTCTGCTTGTTGTTTGTCCACAATCGCCTGTCTTTCCCCTTCAGAAAGAATACGTCCATCGGGCTGCACCCACGACTGTTCGGTTTTTGTCCATTGCTTGAACTTGCGCACCTGCATAGCCATATCCATCCAGTTCATGCCTTCATAGGTTTTTTTGAGAAAAATGCGTCCCTCATTTGCGGCTTCTACTTCCGCTTCCTCCTGCCTTTCGCGGGCTTCCTCTTCCCGACTTTTGAGCGAAGGATAGGCATAGCCGTCTTTGCCCATTTCCTCCTCCTCTATACGAGGCATTTTGTGGCGTTCAAAATAAGCATTGAAGGCTTTAATCGCCTCAAAATAATTGACATTTGCGTCTTCCATCATGTCAATCCATAGCGCAGTTTTGCGGTATTTGGCTTCCGACTGCGCACTAAGGCTCAATCCCAATAGGGAAAAAGCCAGCAAGAGAATAATTTTTTGCATAAAAATGGATAAATTAGATTAACTGAAAAATAAGTATTTTCGCAAAGTAACGAAAAAAATAGGGAAGGGGTAGGGTTTGTATCTTTTTTTACATGAAAATGCTACAGATAGCGAAAATGCTATAGGTTTTTCAGTTAATAAAACGTAGGAATGACATTTTCATTGGGCAAATTTCTGCAAGCATTAAAACACAAAATATGATTGAATACATATTGAATTGCCTCCTTCTTAAAAGGGGGTTTATTATCAGAAATAGCATTGCCACCCTCATCAATTAACAAAAATTCCATTCACAAACTACAGAGTTCTTGCATGACTTGTACCCATGTTGAAATATGGGAGGAATTACTCATAGTTAATTCATTATCAATGAATAGCGAAAATATAACTTCATTTTCAGCTATGTCATCTAACGAATGAAAAGGGAGACTGATGATTAAGTATTGATTTTTTTTGAGCTGTATGGTAAATTTAATTGCATTTGAAGGCGTAAGTTCAATCGCAATCTCTTCAAATGGAATACGAGAAATTTGTAAAACAGTTTCCAGAATCTTAGCCTTTGCTATGTCAGTATCAACTTTAATATAATCTTTATGTAGCTTGAACTCTTTTTCTATTTTAGGAAAAATCAAGGAGATATTATTGAATACACAAAGTGCCTCATTTGAACTAATGTTAGGTAAAGGAGGCGATATTTTTATGGGAATATTTGCCATTGTAAGCATTATTTTGTACAATTAATACGCAAGGTAAGTAAAAATGTTTGTCAAAACGAAATTTACCTTATCTTTTCAAGAAAATTTTTTTGCGCCTTACAACATACTATACCACTTCCGTATCACCCATTCCACCGCCAGCAAGCCTAATATTCCCGCCAGCACCCACCACCAATCCAAAAGCGGCTTTTTATTTTTCTTGAAATCCACCACAGGTTTCAGGTTTTGGTTTTGCTTGATGAGGTCAGCCAATTGGCTCATTTCCGTATAATGCAAGGCTTTTCCCCCTGTACGCAACGCCATTTGCTCCATCGTAGCCTTGTCTGCACGAAGGTTAATATGCTCAATATCAGACCTTCCCACCGAAAACTGTCCCTTATCTTCGCCCAACACCTTGCCGTCTTTTTTGCCCGTAGCATTGAAAGTATAAGTACCTTCGGGCAGGCTATAAATGTCTAAATAATATTGTCTATTGCCCGTTTCCGTCAAATAATAATCATTTATTTTGCCATTTGGGAAACGCATAGCCACCTTTATTTCTACCCCAGACATCGGATTGTAACTATCATCATAGGCTTCCCCTTTTAGAATCGCAGGCTCATCGCCCATATAAGCATTTTTCGTGGCATAAGCTCTAAATTTGCGTTTGTCATCACGCACCATCAGCCATTTTACCATGTTAAAATACCAATCATCAAAGTTATCAAAAGACTCCGTTTCTGTATAAACTTGCGCCCGCATACGCCAAAAATTTTCGCCTACAAAGACCATATTTTTCCGTTCCAAATGACTTTGCAAGGCAAAAACAGGGTAATTATTCATGGGAATATTCTTTATTTTTGCCGTAGCAAAAATTTCAGCCGTTGTTTTTGCCTTCCATTCCGATTTGTTGCGATAAATCGGCGGCGCGTTGCTCATCATTTTCAGCCAATTATCTCCATAGTTATAGGTAGTATGTTTTTTGTAGTTTTCGGTAAACGTAGCCACCGCCTCCTCTGAACGAGGATTTATATTTTCGGGAGAAAGTGCCATATATTCAAATAGTGGGCGCATCGTTTGCAAGTCCGTAAACATGCCAATATAGTACATGACAGGCACTTTTCTATCCCTCACCTCCTCCAAAATCTTGGCAACTATTGGCGCGTCTGCGGGGCTATTTGGGAAATTGTGGAGGATAAAAAAGTCAAAATCCTTCAAATTCGCGCCCGCAGGAGTTGTGTAAAAATCTCCTTTTCCTTTCAAAATAAACTCCGAAACTTGATAGCCTTCTTCATGCGCCATTGCTTGATTCAAAGCCCCTAAATCGGGGTGAGGCGAACCGCCAAAAATGGCTACTTTTACCCGAGATTCTAAGATATTTATGGCAAAAGTTCTGACATTATTTTTGTAGGTAATTTCTCCTTCCAACTGCGTAACTGACACCGTAAAGGACTGCAAACCCACTTGTGTAGGGCGAATGAGAAAATCGACTTCTCCCTGCGGATTCGTTTTGCTTAGATTCAAAGGCTTAGTAGCCACCACTTTATCGCCTTGCGCAATCGTAACTTTGAGGGCTGCTGTTTCAAACCCATCATTCACAACTTTGACTTTGATAGGCACATCTGTATTCAAATACGCCAATTCATTGTAAACCGCATCTTTGATTTTGATGTCTTTTTGCAAAGTCGTATCGCCTACCAAAACGGTATAAACAGGCTGTTTCATGCCTTCTAACGCATAAACGGGGTTCATTCCCGAAGTCGTGATGCCATCACTTAGCACCACAACTGCCCCCAAATTCTGGTTTTGATACAGGCTTTGAATTTCTTTCAAAGGCGAAGCAATATTTGTCCCTGCCCCTTTGTAGCGCAAAGAATCGGGATTCAAGCCTGTACGAAGTTGATTGTCAAAGCGATAGCCTTCTATTATATAATCATTTTCGGGAAAAGCCGCCAAAAACGCTTTGAGCTGCGCAGGATATTTATTTTTGACAAAATCTGCCTGTTTATGTAGCACCATGCTTTCCGAGCCGTCTTGCAATACGACAATAATGGGCGGAAAACGCAGTTTTGTAAGCGAATTGAGCAAAGGTTCGAGCAGCAAAATGCCCAACGCCGTCAGCACCGTAAAGCGAAAAAGGCTCACGATAGCTTGCGGAATGAGGGGCAGATGCGTGCGGGTTCTGCGATACATGAAGTACGTGAGTGCCGCAGCTAACAAGACAATGGGAATAATCCAAAGCGGAGAGTATGTGAAGGAAAGTTTCATCTATGTGTTACGAATTTTTAACGCAAATCTTTGATAATCATTTGTGGCAGCCATTTTAACGCATCATCAATTCAACAAGTCAATTTTCAATTTTCAATTCCTCAAGCCCATTCAATATTTTCGTATATCGCTTGTAATGAAATACTTATAGACAATACAGGCAACTCAATGACTTGTTCAAGGCTATCAAATAAGCTGATAAGCCAGTCATTTTGGCTTCTTTGATAAACATGCACCAAAGGCTTATCTTGGTCAATAACTAAATAATATTGCAAAGACGGAACTTGCATATAAGCGTGCAACTTTAAACTCAAATCCTTGCGTTGCGTAGAATCGGACAAGACTTCCACCACCAAAACCGCTTCCTCCGCATTTCTGCCATCTTTGAAGTCCTTTTCGCTACAAGTTATCATTACATCAGGATAAAAATAGCTGTTTTTGCTCCCTACATAAAAGCGAATATCACTCATAAAGGTCTTGCATTTTCTGCCTGCCTGTTTGATACCTGCACGAAAAGACACGAGAATATTTGCACTTATCTCATTGTGATTCATGCTTGTACCCGCCATAGCAACCATTTCTCCATCTATATACTCGTAGCGAAAATCGCTATTTTCATCTATTTCAAAATACTCGGCAGGTGTGTAATAATGCGTTAATGATAATTCTCCCATAAAAATGTTTATTTTTATACGCAAAGATAGCTGTTTTTAGCTTTTTGCCCAAACAATTCTTAATCGTTTGTTAGCTGCTCAAATTCCATTCTTTAAATGTCGCTGTTTTCATTATATTTGTTTGCAATTGATAAGACAAAGGTAAGGCTTTTTCTCAAAAGCCGCTTATCTTTTTTAATTTGGGGAAATACGGGAAAAAAACTACCTTTGTACTTACTTTTATCTGCGAAATCTGCGTGAAATTATCAAATCTATGTCAAAAAAAATAAAATCCTATCAAGAGGCAGAACTTATCAAGATGTTTAGCCTTACACGTCTGGCAGGGAATGATGCGCACCCTCTTATGAAGGAATGGACAAGCACAACTGCTGTGTTAAATGCTTGGGAACAAAGCTTGTTTGAAGATATAATGAAAAATTTGCTCTTACAAATTGTAGGCTGGAATGAAGAAATGCTAAAAATGAATTTTATTGCCTTTGTGCTACGTTTGGGGCATATTAGGGAAACCCTTCAATACAAAAAACAAAAATGATAAGCCAATGTATGGCTGCACAGTAAGTAGCAAATACTGGGAATTTGCGGTATTAGAAAACCGTACTTATTGCATTTCTGATTCGTATGACTGTACCAAAAAAGCGGATTTGATGCAAATTATTGCGATTTTGCGCAAGTTCAAAGAGATTTTGGAGACGAGATTGTTGGATTAAACAAGGTTTTTGCCATTTAGA
>JAYUZN010000161.1:0-6944 GCA_043751755.1 Bacteroidota bacterium
TCACTTTTGGCTTCAATTTTTCCTGTTTCCACGCTCTTTCCAAATCTAATTGCTTGATTTTGAACTGATACAGCTGAATATTTGGGTGAAATTGCGCCGTCACATTTTTCAACATTTGCAAAGAATCTATGTTTGGCAAATATTTTTCATCTTGCAGAGGCAGTTCAGGTTTCCATTTCTCTGTCAATTCTAAGGGAACATTATTTTCTGCCCATAGAAAATTAGAGAGCAGAAGCCTTGCATTTTTTTCTTGCAAAAGGGTCTCATTCAGCTCATACTGACGGGTTTGCACCTGCAAGTATGCCTCAACGGTATCTATTGCAGCCCTATCGCCTAAGCGCAAATATTCCTTCACTTGCAAAAAGCGGGTATAAGCATTTTTGTAGGTATTTGTCAAGATAAACGCATTGTTATAGGCTTGAACCCACCCCCAATATTGCACAGAAGCCTGATAGAGCAGGTCATTCATCATGTCAATTTGCTCCCATTCTGCCGACTGTTGAAAAACTTCTGCCTGCTTCAAAATCGTGCGCCGTTGGTCTATCAGCAAGCCCTGTGCAAGCGGCACAGTTACGCCTGCGACCACTAAGCCATTCGGCGGAAGCGTATTTTCGCCATTGAGAAAATCGCCGCTACTGCGCTCATAAGCCACTTTTCCTTCAATTCCCCACCAAGTCGGCAACTTAAAACCACTTTCTAAGAGGTTGTAATAGTTCTTGCCTTTGTAGTTTTTTTGGTCTGAATAGGTATAAAAAAAAGGGTCAAATGCGCCACGTGCGCGCATCATATTTGCCTTTGCCGCAGCAGGTATCAAGGCAGCTTGTTTGGCTACGGGGTGATTATTGCGAATGGCATCATAGAGTTTTTCAAGCGAAAAAAGAGAGTCCTGACTTGTCTGCGAAAACAAGGAAAAAGAGGCTAATAGCTTGAAAATAAGGATATTATATTTCATTTTATGAGGTAAGTAAATGGAAGTTAAAAGTTAAAAGTTGAGAGTTGAGAGTTAACATAAGTTTTATCTCCTTTCTTGAAGTGTGGAGCATGGAAGCGGACGCTTCAAGAAACTGCCACAAGCGGACGCTTGCGGCAGCTTCTTGATATATGTTTAGATTATTTCCCTTTTCAACTATCAACTATCAACTATTTCTTTATATTAGGTTTTGGCAAGTCATCTTTCATTTCACTTTTTTCAGTCGAAAAACCCACCTTTGCCTTTTCTTTTTCGCCTGTTTTTTTCGGAACTTCGTCCTTATAATAATCGGGTGGAAAAGCATTGAGTTGTCGCCAGATTTCGTACCAAATAGGCACATCTTTGAGCATAGCAATGCCATTTGCCCCTGTGCCTACGCGCAAGCCTGCTGGCCATGTTTTGCTTTTTTCTTCAGGCGAAACAAGCATTCTATACTTGCCATTTTCGCTAATAAATTGGTCTATTGCCGTTATTCTGCCCGGAAAAGTACCAAAAGAACTGCCTGCCCAGCCCGAAAAAACAATAGCAGGCCAGCCATCAAAACGCAACATAACACGTTGTCCAACAGCAAGTAACGGCAAATCCATAGGCTTTACATACAACTCAACGGCGCGGTCAAAATATTGCGGAATAATGCTCACTAAGGACTCACCCTCCTTCAAAGTCTCGCCAATGCCTGTTTTCAATGCCTTGGTAACAATGCCATCGCGAGGCGCAGTAACGTAATAAAAACCCGCTCTAACACTATAATTCATAAATTGCCCCCGCATTTTCATCAATTCTGCATCTGCCTCAAATACACTCGAAACGGCACTATAACGGTCAGATTCGGATTTTGAGAGCTTTTCGCCATATTCATTTGCCAAATTATTGTACTCTATTTTGGCGTTCAACAATTCTGAACGCCCGGTAAGCAGTTTGCTTTGCGTAGCCGTAATTTTTGCCTGTGTCTCTTGCACCTTCAATTCTCGTTGTTCAAGCTCTGTTTTCGACTTCAAGCCCTGCTCAAAAAGCTCTTTTTGTCGTTGATATTGGGCAGCAGCAATGTCATAATTGTTTTTTGCTGCCACATATTCCATACTATCTGTTGTAATTTTAAATTCGCCTTGCTGAATTTTGTTGTCAGATTGCTTCATTTTGAGTTTTAAGGTTTGCTCCAAAGCCGTAATTTGCCCATCTAAAGCAAGGGTCTTTTTTTCGTAAGCATCTCTATATGACTCCTTTGCCTCAATTTGTGTCTCTACGCGGCGCAGCAAATTAGGGTCAAAATAAGCATCTTTTATTTCCGACAAAAAAACAATTGTGTCGCCTTTACGGATAGGTTGCCCCTCTTGTACATACCATTTTTCGATACGCCCCGGAATAATCGTGTTGATAGTTTGTGGGCGGTCTTGTGGCGAAAGGGCAGTAAGCACGCCATTAGATTGAATATTTTGTGTCCATGGCAAAAACAAAATTGCCACAAATAACACGAAGAAAAATATTAGCCAAAGAGTGAGGTTTTTGGCAGATTTTGCAGCAATAAACTTGTGAAAAGAGCTGTATTTGCTGGGATGAATGGCGTGAGAAATCGTAGTTTCAGAGATATTTAGCATGTTTTTGGCAGAAAATTAGAGGTAAATTGTGGACAAGGTATGATTTGTGTTTTCGCTGAGAAAAATGAGCGTGCAAGGATATTTTTGGTGCAATTTGAGCAACAAAGGCAGCAACTCATCTTGTTTTCCTAACATTTCATCATCTATTACGACCAATTTTGGCTGCCCTAAAAAAGCCCTCACAATGCGGATTTTTGTCAGCACATTTTCGGCAATCCCGATGCCATGATAGGGCATCGCCGCCTCAAATCCTTCTTGTTTGCTTTGAATCCAAGGCATCAACCCCACGTCTTCGCAGGCTGCCTGCATTTGTGCATCAGAAATCTGCTTGCTACCGAGCAAAATATTTTCTCTTATTGAGCCATAAATAATACCTTCTTCGGGCGTAATAACGCCAATATGCCCTCGCAATTCTTCTATTTCGTAGTTGTCTCGAGGCAGGTCATTGAACAAAATATTGCCTTTCGTTTCGGTAAAAATCCCTGCAAGGGTATATAAAAGCGGCTTTTTGTGGGCAGATGCCGCCACTTTGAGCCATGCTACTTTTCCTGCTTGCACAGCAAAAGAAATGTCTGTTATTTTTTCTTCTAACACAATTTCTAAGGCTTGCATTTCTACAGACATGCCCACTTTTTGCGCATCAATTTGCATGGTTTTATTTTTCTTTTGCTCTATTTCCATATCTGTAATATAGCCCATTTTTTCGACTGCAGTCAAGGCATCAAACAAGGTTTCTATGCTCATCACAATTTTTTCGGCAGAAGCAATGACTATCAAAATAATGATTTCGGCAGCCACAAATTGCCCCAAATTCATTTCTTCTTTTACCACAAAATAGCCTCCCAAAATGAGCAAACCTGCGGTTATCAAGCCTTTGAAAACGGTAAGATTCAAGTATTGAAGTACCAAAATTTGAAAATGCGCTTTTCTTGCTTCCAAATAATTGCCCACCAATTTATCTAAGTAAGTCAAAATCCAATCAGACGACAAATTGCGTTTAAAAATATTGCTATGCTCCAAAATCTCTTCTAACCAATCTGCAATTTTGTACTTATATTTCGATTCTGTGAGCGAGGTGTTGATACCTTTATTCCATGTTATAGACAGAATTAGAATTAAAACAGCTATCATAATCATGCCAAAAAACACAAAAAAAGTATGATAAATAGACAAAATCAACAGCCCAAAAAAAAGTTGCATGACCGCCGCCGAAAAATCTACGAGCAATTTTGGCAGAGCTTTTTGAATATTTAGTACATCAAAAAAGCGATTTGCTAAGGAAGACGGTTCATAATTTTTGAGAATAGAGAGCTGAATACGGGGCAGACGATAGCCAAATTCAAAGGCTGCACGCACAAAAATACGTTGTTGCAAGCGTTCTGTGAGGGTTTGTTGCATAATTTGCAGCAAAGAAACGAATATCATGCCCAAAGTGATAAGCGCAACTAACACCGCAAAAGAGGCAGAAATCCGCGCCCCTGTAAGCAAGCCTATAACCGCCTGAATGCCAAGCGGCAACGACAAGTTGATGATGCCACTCACAAAAGCATAAAAATAAATATAAAATATTTCTTTTTTTTCGGGCTGCAACAGGCGAAATAATCTGGCAACAGGGCGATTCTGGTATTTTGGTTTATCCATAAATGAGGCAGTCTTATTTATAATGGTTCTAAATTACTTTAAGGGCTTAAACGAAATTTTCTGCAATTTGTTTCAAAGTTGTATTGCTTTTTAGCATAAAATGCTTGTAAAAGTGAGAAAAAAATTTGAAAAGTGCGCTACACTTGTACAAAAGTACCTAAAATATCCCTCTTTTTCGTACCTTTGTCCCAAATATAACTTATATCTCTATGAAAAAATGTTTTAATACATCTGGACCTAATATGCCAGAAGAGCATTACACTTTACAGCGCAATAATATAATTCAGCAAGGCTTAGATTTAATCCATAAGGCTCGCTATTACACGATTTGGGCACCTCGTCAGTCGGGAAAAAGCACCTATTTTCAAATGTTAGCTACAGAAGTATTGAAAGAAGGTTATAATTTATGTCAATTAAATTTTGAAAATTTCCAAGTTATAGCAGAAAATGAACTTTGCCTTTTTTTGTCAGAAAGAATGTCAAAACAATGGGGGGAAACCATAAACGCCCACAATTTTACCTCGCTATATAGGATACTTTCGCAGGAATCGAGCGACAAAAAAGTATTAATTATTGACGAAATAGAAGGTTTGAATCCCGCCATTTTAGGGCGTTTTCTCCATTCTATTCGCAACTGCTACCATTCTCGAACCGAAAATTCCCTAAAATCTGTGATACTTGTGGGTGTTGCTAACATTACAGGAAGCGCCGAAAGTAATGCAAGTCCTTTCAATATTGCCGACAGTTTGAACCTGCCTTACTTCACTGAACAAGAAGTTTTTGAGCTATTTGAACAGCACGAAACCGCAACAGGACAGCTTTTTGAGGCAGATGTGAAGGCAAAAATCTATGAAATTACGGCAGGACAGCCAGGACTCGTCAATGGTTTTGGTTTAAAATTGACCGAAAATTATCCCGAAAAAGCAGTGTTAGATTACCAAGATTATTTGGTGGTAGAAGATTGGTATTTGAATGAAGCAATAGATAAAAATATTTCAAACATTCTTAACAAAGCAAAACAGCGCAAAAAACTCATAGAAGATTTGTTATTTATCGAAAGTAAAAAGCCATTTAACATTGATAATGAAGATATTAGGTTTTTGTATGTAAATGGCGTTTTGAGACGAGGCAAAGATGGAAATATAGAATTTTGGGTGCCTTTATACAAAAAACGTTTGCAGCAGTATTTTTATCCTTATCAAAATGGCGAAGCAACTGATATTCAAGCAAATATAAACCTTAGAAATTATTTTACAGAAAATGGAAAAAGCCTCAATATCGACCGAATTATTCGCGATTATCAAAAATATGCGAAATTGAGGGGCTTTAGTTATTTTATCGAAAAAGACGCAAATGGCAAGCCTACCACTTTGAAAGAAGCCGCTTTAATCTATAGTTTTGAAACCTATATTCAGGCTTTTTTGCAAGTTATAGAAGGAAAATCTTATTTGGAAGCAAAAGTAGGCTTGGGCAAAAGCGACTTAATTGTGAATATTGGCGGAACGAAATTTATAATAGAAGCAAAGGTTTTTCGCGACATCACACAATTCAAAAAAGGCAAAATTCAACTTGCTTACTACTTGAATAGCAAGGGCTTAGACATTGGCATTTATCTCGTTTTTATAAATAAAAAGGTGAAACAGCCCGAAGTGAAAGAGCTAAAAGAAGTGATAGAAGGCGTAAATGTGATAACTTATTTGGTCAAATTTGATGTGAGCAAGGATTTTGGGGCAGAACTTGCAGAAATGGAAAGAAGAAGGTGATTTTTTTATCTGCGAAAATCTGTGGTTAAATCTGTGAAAATCTGCGAGAAAATAAGCAATAACAACCCAAGCCCCACAAACCACTGAAAAAAAGATTTTTTATCCGAAGTTTGATATTCCTCATGGGCGGTTTTCTCCAATTTATCCAAAGAATTTGACAATTTTTGCGCATCTTGTGTTTCATTTGCAAAGTGCAAATAAGTCCCTTTTCCTGTTTCTGCTATCTTTTGCAAGGTTTCTTCATTCAATTTAGACAAAATAACCTTGCCTTCCTCGTCCATTTTGTCCCCTTTTTTTACCCCATTTTCATATTCAGGAATGGTAGCTCCTTCCGTATTTCCGATACCTACCGTAAAAATCCTAATCCCTTTTTCTACCAATTCTCCTGCCAATTTCTCCGCATCTCCCTCATGGTCTTCTCCGTCCGATATGATTATCAAGGCTTTACCATTTCCTGTATTCTCCTCAAATGCGATTTCTGCCGTTTGCATAGCATCTGCAATCGCCGTTCCATGCGAAGACATCATATCGGGCGAAACCCCTTTGAGAAACAATTTTGTAGCCGAATAATCGGTAGTCAAAGGCGACTGCATAAAGGCACTTCCCGCAAAAACAATCAAACCGATTCTATCCCCTTTGAGCTTGTCGCAAACGCGCTGAATGAGTTGTTTTGCCCTGTCGAGACGGCGCGGCTTCACGTCTTCTGCCATCATACTATTAGAAATATCAAGCGCGACTAACACATCTATGCCTCTACGCCGCACTTTTTCCTGCTCAAGTCCGCCTTGCGGATTGCTTAAAGCTATGATGAAGCATACAAGGCTTAACGCAAAGAAAATGAGCTTATTACGTAGTTTTTTTTCGGAAAAAATAGGAAACATGCCCGCCACAAGCGAGGTCTCGCCAAAAGTTTGTATGGCTTTGCTGCGCCACATTGTATAGTTTTTGTACAATGCCCACAAAGGCAAAAGTAAC
>JAYUZN010000162.1:0-1852 GCA_043751755.1 Bacteroidota bacterium
GTTGCCGAACCTAATAAAAGGGGGATTTTGCGGGTAAATGCCGTCCATATCGCTACATCTCTACCATGATAAAAAGGCGGTCTCGTATTTTGTTTAAAAGAATGGTCATGTTCTTCATCGATAATGATGAGTCCCAAGTTTTCAAAGGGCAAAAAAACGGCTGAACGCACGCCTATGACCACATCATACTGTTTATTACAGACTTTTTGCCAAATTTCTACCCGCTCATTGTCGTTGAAACGGCTGTGATACACCCCTACTCTGCTGCCCAATTCTCGCCGAACTCTATCTATAATTTGCTGTGTTATCGTAATTTCGGGCAATAAATACAGGACTTGCCTGCCCGTTTTCAGGATTTCTTGAATGAGTTTTATATAAATATGCGTCTTTCCACTGCCCGTAATGCCATGCAGCAGCACAGGTTTTGTAGGTTGCGAAGCAAAAGATTCTCGTATTTCTGCAAGGGCTATTGCTTGCGCAGGATTGAGGGTTATTTGATGCGTAACTACATGATTATCATACTTTTCAGGCAGTCTATCTACTGTAATATGCTCCTCTTTTATAAAGCCTTTTTCTGCCAAAGTGGAAATAACCGCCGTAGAAACGTTCATTTGTTGCAAAAGTTCGGATTTTCCGATAAGCTGTCCTTGCAAATGATAGGAAACGATGTGCATCAACACATTTTCTTGCTGTGGCGCGCGTGAAAGCGTGTTCAATGCCTCCTCCAAACGGTTTTGGTCTTGATAATCCGGGTGTAAGGTCAGGTAGGTTTTCGTTTTTGCCTTGTAGCCTTCTTCCATTTTTTGGAACAGGCGAATAAAGCCCTTTTCTTCTAACTTTTTGAGGCGTGGAATTGGGTTTTGTATTGTCCAAAGCTCGCTTATATTGCTCACATTCAATTCTCCTGTGAGGGAAATCGCTTCAAACAGGATTTCTAATTCTCCTGCTACCGAAATTTCTTCAAACAAAACGTATTCTTTGCCGCCTCGAACTTCCGCTTCCCAATCAAAATCTTCGTCCGCAAAACGCACAAACCAATTACTTTTGGGCTTGAGTCCGATAGGCAAAGCTGCTTTTAACACTTCACCTTCGGTACACATATAATAATATGCCATCCATTCCAACATCTTAAACTGCATCTCAAATACAATCGGATGCTCGTCTGTGATGGATTCTACGTATTTCATTTTGGTGGTATCTACCACATTATCAGGTATTTCTGTAAAAATTCGCTTTATAATACCTGTGTAGATTTTATTTTTCCCAAAATTGACAAGCACCCTTTTGCCCGCAGCCGCTTCAGCCACATTTTCGGGCTTTATTTTATACGTATAATTCGACTGAACCGCAAGCGGCAAAATGATTTCTGCGAAGTTCATAGATGCTTATTTTCTGGAGAGTTCGTATTGTTCTTTGTCCATTTTTTGAAAGTTAAAGTTGTGATGAGTTGCGTAATTTGTTGATTTCTTCGTCGCTCAAACCTGTTATCTCTGTAATATCCTCATTAGAAAAGCCTTTTTTTATCAAAATGAGGGCTGTTGCTATTTTATTCTTTTTTTCTCCTTCAATGTTCCCTTCAATTATTCCTTCTATTTTACCTTCTATCTTCCCTTCGGCTTTCCCTTCAGCTTTCCCTTCGGCTTTTCCTTCTTCTTTTGCGGTCTCCATCATATCCCTTTCCCTTGCCACATTTATAAGATAACGCTTATAAGCCTCCCTTTTCTCCTCAGCCATATTCAGAATTTCCAATTTTTGGGCGGCTTTGTCGATATTTTTGGAGGCGGAACCGGGTTTTATTTCGCTGTTTTTGAGCATATAAATCCACTCATCTATGTTTTTGGAGATTATATTT
>JAYUZN010000163.1:0-6638 GCA_043751755.1 Bacteroidota bacterium
GCCAAAAAGTGCCTCAAATTTTGCCTTTTTACGAATGTCATAATAATCTTTTAAAACATTGACAAATAGGCTTTTACCAAATCTGCGTGGACGCAAAAAGGCGAGGTTTCTATCTCCCATCTCTTCGATAATTTCGATATACTGAGTCCTATCCACATAATGATAGTTATTGCTTACAAGCGACTCAAAGTTAGCCATTCCATACGGAATTTTGATATATTTCATCATTTGTTGCTATTTTTTTACAAAGATAAGGAGATTTTCAGGAAACAGCAAGGGGTTTTTCACGCTAAAAACTGTACCTTTGCCCCAAATTTGAGAAAATACATATATGTCCAAATTCCATACACTTGCAGTTGCAGATATTCGGAGAGAAACGGAGGATTGCGTTTCGATAGCTTTTGAAGTCCCTACCGACTTAGCACAAGCCTACCAATATGTTCAGGGTCAGTACCTTACCTTGCGTACCGAGATTGATGGGGCGGAGATTCGCCGTTCCTATTCGATATGTAGCAGCCCACTTGACGCAGAGCTGAGAGTAGCAGTGAAGCAGGTGTACGAAGGCATTTTTTCTACTTATGCCAACAAAACCCTAAAAGTGGGCGATACCTTGGAGGTAATGACTCCTGAAGGGCGTTTTTTTACCCCGATATACCCAGAAAATGCGAAAAATTATGTGGCGTTTGCCGTAGGAAGTGGCATTACCCCTATTTTGTCTATCCTCAAAACGGTTTTGCAAAGTGAGCCAAACAGCACTTTTACCTTGTTTTATGGAAATAAAAACCGTTCAAGTATTATTTTCAAAGAGAAATTGGAGGCATTGAAAAATAAATATATGGGCCGTTTGAGCTTGTACCATATTTTGAGCCGAGAACAAGACAATGCGCCTATTTTTAATGGTAGGTTAAATGCAGAAAAATGTGCGAAATTTTCGCCTAAGTTGATTGATTTAAGCCAAATAGATGAATGTTTTTTGTGTGGGCCCGAAGAAATGATATTTGACATACAGGCTTATTTGGTAGAAAATGGCTTGGACAAAAAGAAGGTTCATTTTGAGTTGTTTACGAGCAATACGCAAAAAGCGCAAGCCGTTTATGCCGAAAAACATAAGGAAGATGCGGGCAAACAAAGTCAGGTGAGCATTGTCTTAGACGGGACGACTTTTGACTTGAAAATGCCTTATTTGGGGCTATCTGTGTTAGATGCGGCGTTGAATGTGGGGGCAGATTTGCCTTTTGCGTGCAAAGGAGGCGTTTGCTGCACCTGTCGCGCAAAGGTGATAGAAGGCGAAGTGAATATGACGGTCAATTATTCGCTTGAGCCGGCGGAGGTTGCGGCAGGCTTTATTCTCACTTGTCAGGCTCACCCCAAAACGGAACGGTTGGTCGTGGATTTTGATATAAAATAGGGCTTTTTTTATAGCTACGAATTGCCCGAATTTTCACGAATTAGGACTATTAATTCGTGGCAAAATGCGTAAATCCTATGAAATAGACTTTTCGCAAATCTTTCGTGTTTATAAATACGAAATCGTTTGAGAACTCACGTCCTCAAACGACTATTTTCCTTTTTTTCACCTAAAAAATCAAAAAAATCACCCTATGAAAAATCACCCCTATTTACAATTTGGTATAAAACAGTTAAGATATGAGACAAATAAAACTCAATCATTCATTCAACTTTTCCGTATTATTTGCATGTCCTAACATTTACAGCGCAAAGATATGTAACAGCTAAGACATATCCAAATTTTTTTTCATTTTTTTTGTAATATTATGAAAAAAAATATTCGCAGCCCGCAACTTTCATTTTTTAAATGGCAATTATAGCCCCTTTTTCCCGATAAAAACAAGCCTCCCGCCGTCTTCCCATATATATTCAACCTGAAGCCCAGCCTTGATGAACATAGCTTCAAACTGTTCTTTTTCAATGAGTTGCACTTTTTCGGAGAAATTAAAAACCTTTTCTCCGTCTATAATATGAATCTGTTTGTGAACAAAACCATGCTCAATCGATTTGCGAATAAGAAAACTTATATTTTGCAAAATTTTTACTTCAAAAGGAATCATTATTTTGCGCACATATTCCGGATTGAAAAAATCTAAGACCCATTTGCCCTCTGCTTTCAATGCCTTAGCAATATGTTGCAAGACGAGTTGATTTTCGGCTAAATTTTCAAAATAGCCAAAACTGGTAAAAAGATTCAAAATGGCATCAAAATTTCCTTCTGGAAAATCATTGCGCATATCTAAGACGCTAAATTGCAAGTGTGGATTGGCAAATTGCTGCGCATCAGCGATGCTTTCTGCCGAAATATCCCAGCCTCTCACCTCATATCCCAAGCGATTGAGTTCTACCGCATGTCGTCCCCTGCCGCAAGCAAGGTCTAAGACTTTGGCGTTTGTGGGAAGTTGTAAATGCTTGCTTATTTTTTGAATAAAATGTTGTGCCTCCGACTCATCTCTATTTCCATACAAAATGGGATAATAAGGAGAGCCAAACCATTCTGAAAACCATTCTTTTGGCATTTGTAGTCTTGTAATTTCACGCAGATTTTCGCAGATGAGAGCAGATTGCGCAGATAAAACATACCGTAGGCTTGTAGCATGGCGCACCTTTGAAAGATGCGCCATGCTATTAAACGTAAATTGATTCACCAATTTGTAATGTCGTTATCTAAATAGTCCGCCACAAAATTGAGTAAGCTGTTTGCGGTTTAAAAAACCACACAACTGTAAAACGAAAGGCAAAGATAAGGCTTTTTAGGTTAAGAAAAAACCCTGCCTTGCTTGCGCAAAACAGGGAGATTAAAAAGACCTTTATGAGATTTTTTTATTTATTTACCACCAATTTGTGCGTAGTGATAGACTCGCCATTTACTACTTGTACAAAATAGATGCCATTTGTTACTTCGGAGAAGTTCATTTCTACTTCGCTGTTATCTTTGGCAATGTGCTGATTTAGCGTGCGTACAAGTCTGCCCATTTGGTCATAGACATTGATAGCCACGTCTGCATCTGCAGTCAAGTTGAAACGCAAAGTTGCGATACCGTCTGTAGGATTAGGGCTGATGATAGACTCCTCAAATATAGGTTTGCTGTTGTCATCGATTTCGCCACTCAAACGGGTAAATGCCGCAGAGCCTACTTGTGCCAACAAACTATAGCAAGCAGTTGTGCTAAATACTCCGCCATACCCATATACTTTTACCTTGTAAACGCCAACTGTTGGGTTTCCTGTATAGTTTTTGATGATGGTTTCTGCCGTTGTTCCGCCGTTTTGAGAGGTAGCTACTGCGCTGCCATTTGGGTAATACAAGGTTACATCATAGTCCGCTGGCAAATTTGTCAGCGTAATTTTGATGTTTTTGTTGGTGCTTGTATTGCTAAATGAATAGAAATCTAAGTCTGTAGTAGTTTGGATTTGCGAAGAAATCGTAGTACCCGGCGTGATAGCTACAGCCGTTGCAGAAGTATTGTTTGGCTCGTAAGTGCTGGAACAAGCCGAAGCCGTTGTGAAGCTCAAAGTCGTAGAATAAGCACTTACAGTTGCGCTACAAGTCGTTTTTACCCGTACATTATAAGCGGCAGCAATAGTAAGTCCTGTCAAGGTTCTAGAAGTGCTTGCGCTTGCAGCCGTTACAATCCAAGTAGCAGAAGCCGCTGTTTTGTATTCCATTGTATAGGTCGTAGCACCTGCTACAGCTGCCCAAGAAATCGTAGCTCCTGTAGTTGTGATAGCCGAAGCTGCTACGCTTGAAGGCGCACTGCAACCGCCCGCAGCTGGAGGCGTACAACCATTAGAAGTCGTAAGTCCTACACGTGCGCCACCTGCTGCAAACAAGGCTTGCATACGGGTTTTTTGTCCTGCGGTAAACATATACATACAAGCATCATCTGTATAGTCCATATAATTCATGAACATATCTCCATTCGCGCCATTGCTACAAGATACTTGTGGAAATGCTGGGCAACCATAGTTCTCATCAGCTTGATTCGGGGTATCAGACACATTGTCCGAACCATTACAACCTGTGCCATCATCTCCCCAAATATGATAAAGATTTAACCAGTGACCGACTTCGTGTGTCCCTGTTCTGCCTTTGTTGAAAGGAGCCGCCGCAGACCCGCCTGAACCAAAAGCAGAGTATAAAATAACTACGCCATCAGTAGCAGCTGCGCCGCCAGGGAATTGTGCATAGCCCAAAATACCGCCGCCCATGTTGCATGACCAAAGATTCAAGTATTTGGTACGGTCCCAAATATCTAAGCCGCCTTGCGCATAATATTTCATGGCATCATTGGTGCTAAAAGAGGTAACTGTCGTCAAACGGCGTTCGATGCCTGTTGTCGCATTGCCTGCAGGGTCGCGTTGTGCCAAACAAAAATTAACTTCGCAATCGGCAGCAATGCTCGACCATGCCGCAGGGACAAGGCTTGCATCTGCGTTCAACTTGCGGAAGTCCGCGTTCAATACATCAATTTGGGATTGAATTTGTGCGTTCGTGATGTTTTCGCCTGCAGCTTTGTAAACTACATGTACAACAACGGGAATGGTAACGACTAAACGCTCGCCATTCGGATGTGCTTTTACATAGTTTTCGGTCTGTCTTTCAATCGCCTGCATTTGCTCGACGAGTGCGGGATTTTGTTGGAGAAGGTGTTGTTGATGCTCAAAAGAGCCGCATACCCGCTGTGCATTTACGCCTGTAAACGCAAGTAAAGAAGATGTGAATAAGATGCCTAATTTTTTCATGAAGAAAATAAACGTTGATTGTAAAGTTTGGGACAAAGATATTAATTGTTTTTGTGAGGGAAAAACAATTACTTGTTTTTAAGCAATATTTAAGCCAGTGGATATTAAGTTTTAACGAAATGATGAGAAAAAGGTTTTGTTATACTTAAAATAGGATAGATTTCCCGTAAATTTCCCTGTAAACATGATAATGACAGTTTGTGGTTCTTGCTTTTTTTAACCGCCCAACTTACGTTCCATACTTCTGCGTCAAAGTCGTTCCCTCCTCTCTCGTAATCCCCTTCAAACGCAGCATTTCCGCTACAGCTTCTAAGACAGATTGCTTCAAAACGCTGTTTTTGGCTTGTTCTGCACGAGTTACAAGTCCTATATACCACACTTTTTTGTCAAAAATCTGTGCGACTTGTGTAGCAAGTTCAAGCTCTGTTATTTGCGCTAAAATTGCCATTTTTTCTTGCTGAACAATGTTCTTCAAATAGTCTTTGTACTTTGCATTTTGGCTCGAAGTGTCTATTTGGCACACATAATAAAACGCTTTTTCTTGGTTTTTTTCATTGAAAGAAATAGCCGCCAGACTTAACAAAGCATCTTCATATTTTGGCGCATACACCAAGACATTTTCGTAGATAGTTTTTGCCTTTTTGTAGTCTTTGGTCATAAAATACAAACCTGCGAGATTATTCATTACTTGAACATGGTGCGGAGAAAGGGCATGAGCTGCTTCAAGATGTTCTTTGGCAAGGGGGAAATTCTGCATTTGCAGGTACAAAGTGCCACTAAAAAAGCGAATAGGCGTACTTATCGGGTCCATTTCAAACAGAGGACGATAGGCAGTTAGTGCATTTTCTAAGGCTTCGGGATATTTTCCAGCTTTGTTATTTATCTCAAATTTGCGAAGTTCTGTTTCTCCCTGAAAACGCTCATAGCCTACATACACGCAAACAAGGGCAATGAAAATAGCAATTCCTGCGGGAATAGGATTGGATTTTGGGCTATTTTCTGCGGAAAAAAGAAGGTCATATTCCTGCAAAACAGCAGCAAAAATGAGGTGTAGAAAAAATATCTCTTCTATTCTTTCTCTTGGAAAAGCAAAAAAAGAAAAAATAAGGTAGCCGATGATGCCATTTAATAGTAAATAAAGCCAGTTGCGCGTGGCAATATTTTCTGTTTTTTGGAGCAAACGAAAAACCATGAAAATAGCTGTTCCAAAAATGCTCAGATAAGCTATAAAAGAAAAAATCCCTGTTTCGGACAATACCCACAAATAGTCGTTGTGGGGGCGTTGAAAAAAGAGTTTTCCGGCTTCTATTTCGGAGTTTTTGGTAACAAATTTCAAGATTTCGACTTTCCAATCACCGATTCCTATGCCTGTAAAAGGCTGTTCTTCAAATAATTGCCAAGTTTGTTGCCATTTTTTTAGCCTGTCTTGATTGGCAGCATGTTGAATGTTGGTAATAGAAGAAAATTGTTTTTGAATGGCATCTCCTTTGCTCAACCCTGTATATAAACCCAAAGAAATAACCACTATGACAAAACTCATTCCTGCAAATAAACCTATTTTTTTGAGTTGAGTAGAAGCCTGTTTTTTGCCCAAAAACTCTTTGAAGACATAAAGAATACCTGTAATTGTGGTAGAAAGTGCCAATGTTATCCATATAGAACGGGAAAGGAGGGCTATCATAAATATAAGCGACAAAATAGCGGCGATGACAGCAAAGAAACGGGCTATTTTTTTGCCATAAAAAGCAGCATATAGATTAAAAGGCAGCATTAAAAAGAGGACTTCACTCAAAATATTTTTATGCCCAAACAAGGAATTAATGCTATAAGAACTGCTATGTGTAAGGTTATTAGCAATAATTAATTTTGAAATATCTGACAAA
>JAYUZN010000164.1:0-2178 GCA_043751755.1 Bacteroidota bacterium
TCGGTCGCTAATCAGGGAAATGCCTTGAATGGGGGCGGAATGACAGGGGCAGTGCAAAAAGCAGATTATAACGGCACTATTTTATGGGACTTCGTGTATTCTTCGGCAACCTATTGTTTGCACCATGATATTTGCCCTTTGCCGAATGGCAATGTGTTGATGATTTCGTATGAGGTGAAAACGGCTGCAGAAGCTACGCAAGCAGGCTGTTCGCAAAATATGGTCATTTGGTCAGAAAAAATCATCGAAGTGCAGCCTACGGGGGCAACTACAGGCACGATTGTATGGGAGTGGCACGCATGGGATCATTTGGTTCAAAATGCGAATGCTGCAAAAGACAACTATTATGCAACGATTGTGGACCACCCCGAATTGTTGAACATCAACTATCAAACCACTAAAGATTGGATGCATATGAATGGCTTGGACTACAACGCCAATTTAGACCAAATTTCGTTTAGTTCTCACGCACTCAACGAGTTATATGTCATAGACCATAGCACAACTTCGGCACAAGCAGCAACTCATGCGGGTGGAAATTCGGGCAAAGGAGGCGACCTTTTGTATAGGTGGGGAAATCCTGCTGCTTACAGTGCGACAGGTACAAACATTTTTCATACCGTTCATGATGCGCATTTTGTCCCTGAAGACTGCCCTCATGCAGGAGATTTAGTAGGCTATAATAATAATGGCATTTCTAACAATCAATCTTGCGTGGATAGGGTTAAGCCGCCGAGAAATGGCTATAATTACACAATTACCGCAGGTTCGGCATATTTGCCTTCTACTTATACACAAAGACATGTTTGCAATGGTCACAATAATAACATGGGAAATTCGCAAAATCTTCCCAATGGAAATATTCTTGTGTGTGTGGCGCAATCGGGTTTAATCTATGAAGCAGATTCTAATGGAAATACGATTTGGTCTAAAACGATTGCAGGTACAGTTCCGCAAGCATTCAGATATTCAGCCTGTTATGTGAGTGGAAACAATCCTGTGCCTACGCCCATTATTTCGCAAAGCGGCAATGTTTTGACAGCAAGCACAAATGGCGCAAGTTATATTTGGTATTTGAATGGAACCGTCATTTCTGGGGCAACAAACCAAAGTTATGCGGCTACGCAAAGTGGCACTTATCAGGTACAAGTAAAAGATGCAAATGGTTGTATTTCAACTATTTCTGTAGAATTTGCTTATATAAATACAGGCATTGCTACAGAATATAATTCGCAAGCCTTCCAAGTTTTTCCTAATCCTACGACTTCTGCGCTATATTTGGCAGGAACTGCTATAGACAAAGGAAATTATAGCCTTTATTTGTATGATGTGTATGGAAAAGGAGTTTTAACTGCTCAAAATACTGCGAAACTTGAGGTAGGGAATTTGCCAAATGGGGTTTATTATTTAACTTTGAAAAATGGTAATAATCAATCATTTACACAAAAAATTGTCATTATTCAATAATTATTTCACGCAGATTTTCGCAGATTTCGCAGACGTATTTTATCTGCGAAAATCTGCTTTCATCTGCGAGTATCTGCGTGACCAACACAAAAGACCATGAAAAATATATTTCTCGTTTTCCTTCTTTCGCTCACTTTCACAACGCTTTTTGCCAAAAAAGTGAGATTTGCAGTGGACATGACGGGGCAACTTATAGACTCTATGGGGGTACACATAAGTGGCGACTTTCAAGACGAAGCGGGCTACCCTGCCGATTGGGAATCTGGCACTACGCATATGCTACAAGACCCTTTGGATACGAATATTTACAGTGTTATTGTAGATATTCCTGCTTTTCAAAAATATGAGTACAAATTTGTGAATGGAGACCAATTTTACCAAGTCGAATATGTGCCGATAGAGTCGCGAGTGGGCTATCTTTTCAATGATAACAGGTGGCTATGGGTAGATTCTTTGGCAAATGACACCACTTTTGTAGGGGCAATTCAATTTAGTCAAAACGCACCTAAGGGTTTGACTTTGATGCGAACAGTAGTAGATATGCTAAATGAGTCTGCTATTGCGGCAGAAGGCGTGCATGTTGCGGGGAGTTTTCAGGGTTGGGACGCAAAAAAGACTATGTTATATAGTTTTGGAAACAGGGTTTATGAAATTATTTCCTATATGACAACGGGCGAATATGAGTTCAAATACCATAATGGAAATACGCTT
>JAYUZN010000165.1:0-18655 GCA_043751755.1 Bacteroidota bacterium
CTGCCGCAAGCGTCCGCTTGTTGCAGTTTCTTGAAGCGTCCGCTTCCATCCTCGAAGCGGACGCTTCAAGAAAGGAGGTACAAGCGGACGCTTGCACCAGCAATAGATTGACTTCTTTTACCCTTTGCGGTAAAACGAGAGAAATACGCACTTGCTTGCGCTGATTTCTTTACATCAGCTTTTTCGCTACAAACATAGCCATATTTTCCCCATTTTCTAAGGAATAAATAGGCAAAATTTTGAGCAACAAAATAAGCCCTAACATCCGATGATATGAAAATAAAAATACATCAAAAGTAGGCAAAAGACCTATCAAAACAAGGCAGATAACCCACATTCGCAGATTTTTCGCAGCAGAAGTCAAAAATGCCGCCAACAAAAGGGGCAAACAATGCACAAAATGATGCTCCCATAACAACGGAGAAACGAGCAACATCAAAGCGATACAATCCCACACATTTCCCCAAAAAATGAAAAAAGCATCAGTATTGTGCATATGTCGTTTATAGCAACGAAAAACCACCCATATAAGCATCAACACCTGCCAAATAAGGCTAATGAAGCGCACAAGTATAGCCGCAGTCTGTTCGGGAAGTTTGAGCCAAGTATAAAAAATAAAAATAAAAGGGCTGCGAATACTATTATTTCTAAAAAAATCGCTGCTCGGAATTTCTCCTAATGTATGCTGAAAAGAAGCCAAAAATTGGCTATATAAAGTCATTTCTTGCAAAAAGGAGGTTTGTAACATAAAAATAATTCCTGTCCATATCCCTGTACTCAATACCACTTTTTTGTGGTTTGTGCATAAAAACAAAGTGCCAAAAATGACAGGATATATTTTGAGATGAATGCCTACAGCAAAGGCAAGTCCACTTAGCAGCACATTTTTTTCTGCATACAAAAACCCAATTAACATCAAATTCAGCAAAATAACATTGACTTGTTGCCAATGCAAAGTGCGATACAAAGGCACAGAAGTGAGCATCAACAAGGCAATCAAAATCGGCAAAAAGGGAAATTGTTTGGCAGAAGTATAAGGCTTGAATACGGTATATAAAAGCTGAAATAACAGCAAAACATTGAGCCATTGAAAGACCTGATAGGTATAAAACAGGTCATGTACGGGAGCAATCTTCAAAATACTGCCCAAAACTTGCACCAACAAAGGCGGATATATATAAGAAGTGCCTTCATAAGGGTTTTTTCCTTCATTCAAGAACAAAGCAGCCCTTTCGTAGCCCAATAAATAGTCGTATTGTGCCGCTACATGGTCGCTTATGGCATGTAAGAACACAAAATAGACCCCACTAAAAGCCATTGCCCACAAAATTTCCTTCATATCAAGCAATAAGCCCCGCTTATACGCCGTATATATAGCGAATGCCCAAGCCAAACTTGCGCTAAATCCGAGCAATTCCACGCTTCTATGTTCGTGTCCGTAGGTTTGAGACACCCAAATTCCGCCATTTCTGTTGAGAATCAGCGGCAAAATATAGAGGATAGGTATGCAAAAAAGAAAGCTATATTTGAGTAGTTTTTGCGGCATGATGGCGTATTTTTCGCAAAAGTGCTTATTTTTTCTGAAAAATGCTTACTTTTGTCTGCGAAATCTTCAAGTTCATGCAGAGTTTCGCAGATGAGGGACGCAGATTTGCACAGATAAAAAAAAATCTGCGAAAATCTGCGGTTAAATCTGCGAAAATCTGCGCGAAAAAAAACCTAACTAAATTTACATCAATAACCATGAAACATGTTACTTTTTTATTGCTTGCTATTACCTGTTTTTATTCCACAAGTTTTGCGCAAGCGTGGTTGGACAAAGGAGAGAAAAACGGCGTGAAAGGCGTGTACAGAGTCGTGAATGGCGAGTATCAAATGCGCCTCACAACGACTGTAAATGTAACTTTGGGAGCTTGTGTAGGCTTGTTGAAAGATGCTTCGGCGTATCCAAAATGGATGGAAGGCACTTCTACGTCCAAACTCTTGCAAGAACCGAACCCTTCGGAAATCTATTTTTACGGCACTTCGGATATGCCTTGGCCCATTTCGGATAGGGATTTTGCTATGCACGGCAGTATTTCTCAAAATGCTACTACAAAAGTGGTAAATGTCAATTCTAACACAGTGCCTACCTATTATCCTGCCCAAAAAGACTTTGTACGCCTCAAATATTACAAAATAAATATGCTGCTTACGCCTATCAAAAAAGGGCAAACACAAGTTCAATGCGAGATTTCTTTGAACATCAAAGAGGGCTTACCCGAATGGTTAATTGATTGGTTTGCAGCAGATAGGCTATTTAATACGATGACTAAATTTCGGAAATTGGTGCAAACGGATACTTACAAAAACGCTACGCACCCCAAAATCGCAGAACCAAGCTAAGTTGGGCGGTTTTTCAAACCGCCTAACTGCCCCATTTGTGAAGGCACAAACGGGGGCGAGCTATTTCTCATTTTCTATTTCTCATTTTTCATTTCCCCCTCATGTTCACAGGCATTATTCGTAATATGGGCAAAATCATAGCTATTTCTGCCCAAAACACCAATCGTATTTTCGAGATTTCGGCGCGTTTTGACGAGCCTATTCGCATTGACCAAAGCATTGCGCATAATGGCGTGTGCCTGACGGTTACAGCTTTGCAAGAAATGCCAGATGAGAGCGTTCAATATAGCGTTACAGCCGTAAAAGAAACCCTAGACAAAACGGATTTAGGGACATGGGAAGTAGGGCAAAAAGTGAATTTAGAGCTTTGTATGCGACCTAATGACCGATTAGATGGACATTTTGTACAAGGACACGTAGATACGGTAGGAAAAGTGGCAGAAATAGCAGAAGTGGGTGGTTCTTGGCTGTTTACATTTATTTTTCCACAAGAATATGCTGCTTTGCTCGTAGATAAAGGCTCTATAACCATTTCTGGGGTCAGTTTAACGGTCATAAAAGCCGAAATGGATAGCTTTAAGGTAACGATTATTCCTTATACCTACGAAAATACCTTCTTTCATCAGCTCAAAATAGACAGTTCTGTTAATTTGGAGTTTGATATTTTGGGGAAATATATTCAACGAATACAAGAAACACGAAAAGAATAAAATCATAATTTACCACTAAGGCACAAAGAAAACTAAGAAAGAAAAAGTGTGGCTTAGATGCCTTCTTTTATGATATTGCTTCGCGTTTCTTCGTGCCTTAGTGGTGAGAAAAATGTTAAGTTATTTAATTTCCATTCCCAATCCATTTCGCAAGGATAATGTATCGTATTTTGTAACTACATGTGTTTTTTATTCAAAAAGACGAGAGACACTGCTTTAAACCGCACAAAAACCCTTATCTTTGTCTCCTTAAACCGCAAAGTATGGATAAAAAAATGTTAATTGCTGCATTATTGGCATTGGATTCGCAGGTTATTTAACAACATCAATTAGCCGATTCAGATAGGCAAATTGTGATTTCAAATATGAATAATCTTGCCAAAATAAGACCCGATTGGGCGCAAAAAATACACTATTTTTTAGAAGAATTGGGATGGAAAATAGAATAGATATGTTATTTCAACATTGGTATGATTTCGACGCAGAAGTATTTGTTGCCGAAAAAATAGGCATGGAAAAGATAGCCTTAGAAACGCTTGTGGCGGAAAGCACCTTGTTTTGTCGGGATTGTAGCCGATTGTTATGGGTTACGATTGATGGCTTATCGAAAAATATAGAAAAGGTAAATATCGCAAAAGTGATAGTACAAACCCAAGAGAAGGGAGATTTATCCGTTTTGGGAGTCATTGCAGATGCCTGTTATCAACACAGTTTAAATCCTATTTATTTGAAAATCAGCCATAAATGCCCCAAAAATAAGGAAAAACAAATCTTTTTTTATAGAATAGCCAAAAGCAAAATGGCAGCTCAAATTACCTTACAAAATCCACTACCTCTTTTTCTGAAATGGAATTTTTATTGTAATGAGTTGAGGTATTTAAGCTGAAAGAGGAGGTTTTTGAGGCAATTATTTATCATTTATTATGAAGCAAAGCGTATTTTTATTGTTCATTTTCTCCTTCTCCTTCCTATTTTCTCAGCCCAAAATATATCTACAACACATTGATATAGAAGGGAATAAGCGCACAAAAGCCTCTGTTATTTTGCGAGAAATGACCATTCATATAGGCGATTCTTTGGAGAAAAATGCCCTGCCTGCCCTCCTACTGCGCAATCAACAAAATATTTACAATCTCTCGTTGTTCAATTTGGTCAAAATAGACTCCGTTTTGCAAGAAAATAGCCTTTCTCTCAAAATTACCGTCAAAGAAAGGTGGTATATTTTCCCTACGGCGGGCTTGGTTTCGGAGGAAAGAAACTCGTATGACGTTATAAATATACTCAAAAAAGATGCCTTGTTTTTGCCCGTAAAAGAGTGGATTATCCCGCGTTTTTCCTATGATGCCACCCTCGTTTGGCTCAATCTGACAGGGCATAACAATCGGGCGTGGTTGGCGGTGCAAGGCGGTTTTGCGCAAAGGCTTTCCGCAGGCTATGTGCATCCTTGGCTGTTGCCCAAACAAAGGATAGATTTTTATGCAGGAATCGATTATGAAAAAGAAAAACAGTTCATTTTCAATACGATACAAGGCAATACGCAATGGGGCAGGGTGGAAAACAAGGCACTACAAACGGACTATAGCGGCTATATTTCGGGCAGAAAACGCTTTGATGCCTTCAAAAGTCTGTATGTTTCTGCGAGCTACAAACATGTTCGATTTAATGATAGCATTTATAAGTTTAATCCTTTGTATCTTGCTGATAATAAGACCGTTGTAGCCTACCCTTCCCTCACAATGCAATATATGTGCGACAAAAGGGACATCAAAGCCTATCCGCTCAAAGGTTTTCGCTATCGAGGATTGCTGCGAATTTCGGGCTTTGTGCCGGGTTCTACGAATAGTTTTGTGAAAATCGGGGCGACTTTTGCGCATTATGTACCCCTTACAAAGCGTTTATATCTTTCGTATGGCTCGCATAATATCATTTCTTTTGGCAAAAAAATTCCTTATTTCGAGAAAAATTTTCTGTGGATAGATAAGCATGATTTGCCAGATGTGAACAATGAGTTGCGGGGATATGAGCGATATTCGGCTGATGCACAAGGACTTAGCTTTAATAAAGTAGATTTGAAATATGCCATTTTGCCCCGAAAAATCTACCATCTCACATGGATTCCTTGGAGCAAGTTTCAAGATATGCCTTTCGGATTTTATGCTACTTCGTTTTGCGATACGGGCTATATGTGGGACAAAACCTTTAACAATCAAGATACTTTTCTGAAAAATAAATTCCTGTATGGCTATGGCGTAGGACTGAATATGATGGGCATTTATGACTTGCTTGGGCGGTTTGAAGTGAGTTTGAATCATCTCAAACAGGTGAGTATCAATGTGCATGCAACTGTGCCAATACGGTAGATTTGGGTTTCGCGCAGATTTCCCCAGATGAAGGACGCAGATTTTCGCAGATAAAAGAAAAATCTGGGAGGGTTTGCGAGAACTAAAAAGTGTTTCTGACGAAAAATAGCTGTTTATAAACATTTTTGACGGTTTATAAGCCTTTTTTCCTTAGATTTGCCTTTATATTAGCCAACGCAACATGGGAAATGAAATCTATTCACAAGTTATTACTGCTTTTCGGGGGCGAACTGCGCCTGAAAAGGGCATTGTTGCAGGGTATGCAGCCCTCATTGATGCCTTGAGATTGCCTGTGCCTATCCCTATTAAGCTTACTTTGATTAGCCTCAAAAGACGGAAATACGCCCTTGAGAATTGGCGTGTTCTCCCTATTTCTTATCTTCCCCAAGAAAATATTTTTGCACAGATAGAATTTGCGTTAAAATATGAAGGCATAAACCTCCTTTTTTTCAAAAAACTATTTGAGCAATTAGATATAGAAGCCCTTGAAACATGGATTCAAGCCGCACCTTTGAGTCAATATACCCGAAAAGTTTGGTTTTTGTATGAATGGCTTATGCAAAAACAACTCGCTATTTCGTCTTTAACAACGGGAAATTATGTGCTGATGATAGATGAAAAGCTGCAATATGCAGCGGAGATAAGCATTAATGCTCATCGGCAACGTATCAAAAACAACTTGCCAGGGATAGTAGGCTTTTGTCCACTTATTCACAAAACAGATAAACTTCAAAGTTATATATTAAAAAATATTCATAAAAGTACCAATATTTTTGTGGAAAGTATCAATAAGACCTTGTTATTGAGGGCTGCTGCTTTTTTATTGCTCAAAGATTCTAAGGCTTCATTTAGCATTGAAGGGGAAACGCCGAGCCAAAATAGGGCAATGCTTTGGGGACAAGCGATTGCAGAAGCTGGGGACAAGGAGTTAAGTATGTCAGAATTATTGAGATTACAGTATGTTATTATTGAAGATACTCGATTTTTGAAGATGGGATTTAGAAAGGAAGGCGGTTTTGTGGGCGAACATGATAGAATGACACAAGAACCGATTCCTGAGCATATTTCTGCCGATTGGCAAGATGTGGAGGTTTTGATAGAAGATTTATTAGAAACCGCTAAGTTATTAGCAGAAAAAAAGTTCCCTCCTGTACTTGCTGCGGCTGCTATTGCCTTTGGATTTGTATTTATTCACCCTTTTGTAGATGGCAATGGGCGGCTTCATCGCTATCTTATTCATCATATATTGGCGAAGATGCAGTTTAGCCCACAAGGAATCATTTTTCCAGTTTCTGCGGCGATTTTGGAAAGAATGGTAGATTATCAAAAAGTGTTACAAAGTTATTCACAACCTTTATTGAATTTTATAAAATGGCAAAAGACCCCTTATGGAAATGTAGAAGTATTGAATGATACTGCCGACTATTATCGCTATTTTGATGCGACTCCTCAAGCTACTTTTTTGTACGAATGTGTTGCCGAAACCATAGACAGAATTATTCCTGAAGAAATTACCTATTTACAACACTATGATGAGATGAAATCGTGGTTAGATAGCCGCTTTAATATGCCCGAAAAAATGCTGTCTTTACTCCTTCATTTTCTTCGGCAAAATGAAGGATTGCTTTCCAAAAGAGCGAGAAAAAAAGAATTTATGGCTTTAACAGAAGCAGAAATCGTAGAAATAGAAGAAAATTATCGGCTCGTTTTTCTGTTGTAATAGCTATTTTATCTGCGAGAATCTGCGGTTCAATCTGTGGAAATCTGCGAGAAATACGCCTCCATTTCCTTTATTTTAGCTTGCAACTGCCGATAACTCTCAGTTTCTGTCGAAAAAGGGCGATGCGCTTTCAAGGCATTGAGTTGTTGCATTTTTGCTACAAAGTCTTTCGTTTTCTCCGAAAAATACATCTGCCCAAATTTCTCCCATATATATTGAATCGCAAGCGCATTTGGGTGCAGCATATCTTGCGCATAAAAGCGATAATCCCGCAACTCGTCCATCATGATTTCGTAGGCAGGAAAATAGCTCACTTTTTCGCCAAAACGCCTTCTCAATTCCGCAACCGCCAAAATAAGCGTTGCCTTACTCATTTGATTTTCTATCACGCCCTCCTTCCAATGTCGCACAGGGCTGATAGTGAGCAGGAATTTTTTGTCCATTTTTTCAAATATAGCTGAAAGAGCTGCCACAATTTCCGCCACAGAAAGCAATTCTTTTTGGAAAAAACGGGCAGGAATTTTATGGCAATTAGCCACAATTTCACCTGTTTCTATATGCCGATATGCCCAAGCCGTTCCCAAAGTGAGGGAAATAATATCTGCTTTTTGCAGGATTTCCCTGCCTTTTTCGATATTTTCTAAAATATGAGTGGCTACTTTTTCTTTATTTATCCCCGAAAAACGGCTATGATGCTCAAAACTATGCCATAATTCCTGCGAAAATGCCATGTTTTCAGGCTTCCATTCTTTTTCTCCCAACAAATAGCCCATGTTTTTTGCCAGAGAAATGGGGTTATATACAATTCCAAAAGGATTGATTTCTGCCGAAAAACGCAAAGATTTCAGGATTTCGCCTATATTTTCGGCAAAACAAGACCCCATAAGCAATAGGATTGTCTGAGGAGCAATCGAAAATGAGGCAGGAGAAATGGGAACAATGGTTTGTAATTGCATGGAAATGTGGGAAAATGACTTTTGGCAAAGATAGGGCTTTTCTGTAAATAGTTGGGCGGTTTTTCAAACCGCCCTCAAACCCGTTGTAGATGCCGCAAGCGTCCGCTTGTGGCAGCCCTCTTGAAGCGTCCGCTTCCAACTGCGAAGCGGACGCTTCAAGAAAAGAGGTACAAGCGGACGCTTGCACCAGCAGTAGCGCCTTTTGAAAAACTGCCCAACTAAAAATATAGCCTAAAAAGGCACAATTTTTGCTATATTCTTACATATAGCAGATATTTATGTAAAATAATATTCCAATTTTATGAAAACAAAAATATATGTATGATAAGTATATACACACACAAAATAAAACAAAAATGGAATATTTATAGAAAGATATATTAAAAAAATACTAAATTGCATCATTTTGTAATATAAAAAAGCCCCTTATTAACTGCCCAAGAATGTGCCTAAAATTAACTACATTTATCTTGGCAAATAAGTTAAAATGTTGATAAGCAATTATTTATGAACAAAAAAAGCCTACCCAATCATGTAGTATAAAAATCGTTTTTCTACGAAAATCTTACATATTATGTAGCTACATTTAGAAAAATAGATTTGGAAGTGATTATATTTTTTCCCTACCTTTGTCATATCAAAATCGACTAACCTCATTCATTAATCTTTAAAATAATCAAATATTATGAACACGCAAAAATTATTTATTTTGACACTTCTTCTTTATGTGGGCAACCTTTTTGGACAATGTGTAAACGGCGATTGCTTCGAAGGCAAAGGCGTAATGTACTTTCCTAACGGAGACAAATACGCAGGCGAATTTAAAAAAGGCTATAGACATGGAAATGGCACGTATCAATCTGCCGCTGGCGACAAATATGTGGGTATGTGGGAAAAAGACATTCAAAATGGACAAGGCGAATACTGGGGTACTACGGGCGACTACTACAAAGGGGGCTTCAAAGATGGGGCAATGGCTGGCGTAGGTACTTTCAAATTCCAAAATGGCAACGCTTACACAGGTAACTGGGCAAATGATGTAATGGCTGGCAAAGGCACAATGACTTTTTCGAGCGGCTCTACCCTCGCAGGCAACTGGACAAATGGGCAAATCTTTGGCGAAGCTACGTATCTATATGCAAGCGGCGACAAATATGTAGGCAACATGGCAAACAACAAGCGTCAAGGCGAAGGCTTGATGACCTACGCAAACGGGGACGTATATAAAGGCGGCTGGGTGGCAGGACATAGACAAGGGGACGGCTCAATGAAATTTGCGAATCAAAATGCTTACAAAGGGCAATGGGTAGCAGGTCAAATGAATGGAAAAGGCAGTTATCTCTACGCTTCTGGCAATATATATGAAGGCGATATGCGCAACAACAAAATGGAAGGAAAAGGGGCTATGAGTTTTGTAAATGGCGACAAATATGACGGAAGCTGGTCTGGCGGCAAAATGAACGGAAATGGCATGTATTCTTATGCTACGACCCAAGAAACAAAACCCGTAAAATTTGTAAACGGCGTAAAAATAGCAAACTAACATAATAAGCGGCATTTAATTTAACATTAAGTGCCGCTTTTTTTAAGATATTAACGCAAATATAAAGGTTGAAGGTTGGTTCTCTCACTTGTCGAGATGCGAATTTCGGCAAGGTTTTTTTTATAAAAAAGGCTGATGCCTTTTTTTGCGTTTATATCCCCTATCCTAAACCTAAGAAAAATTTTGTAGGAATCCCTTTTTTTGCTACCTTTGTAGCAAATATGTTTTGTATGCAGATTGTATCATTTGAACACATAAAGGCTTTATATCCGAATGAATGGGTATTAATTGGGAATCCTGAGTTAGATGAGCCAGAAATGGAAGCATCTATTGTGAGTCAGCTACTGGCAGGAATACTGTTATTTCATAGCAAAGATAGGCGAGAAATGGCTGTTAAAGGCAGGGAACTCAAAAAAGGATTTGAATCAACTACTTGTGTTTATACAGGAGAAATACCTACAGGACGGAAATTTTGGCTATGAGTACACATAAATTTAAACGCACAGATGAGGACAGCCTCATCATCGTCAAATGTGTTTTGGGTACAGATAGATTATCGCTTGCATTAGATACAGGGGCTTCGCATACCGTAATAGATTTAGCAACCATTTTACTTGCAGGCTACGAAATGAAAGAGGTTGTAAAAATGGTCGAACTTGAAACGGGTAAAGGTTCAATAGACGCATATGTTTTTAAGGTTGATGCAATCAGTTCTTTAGGGATTACGCACCAAAATATGGAAGTATGTTCGTATGATTTTTTGGAAAATAATCTCTTGGCTATTCATGGCGTTTTAGGGCTTGATTTTTTTAAAGATACAGATTTACTCATCAGTTTTAAACGAAATGAAATATCTGTTAGTTAAGGGTCAAATCAATGAGTGAACATTTTTCATACAATTCGGAGGAGTTTGAGTCTAAAAATTTACCAAAACGGGCGAAGGAATGGGAGGAGAAAATCCAGAATCATGAGGACGGATACATAGACCTTATTACGGTAGCGGAAATTTTTGAATACTATCTCAATCATAACGACTTGCTCAAAGCAGAGGCGTTGTTGAGTTATGCCTTCAAAAGTCACCCTTATAATGGGGAATTGCATTTTAAACAAGCTGCCATAGATTTTGAAAAAGGGAAAATGGACTTGGCACTTTCTCATATAACACAAGCCATTCAATTACAGCCCCTTCAAACCGATTATATACAGTTGCAAGCCGATATTTTTGCCGCAATGGGCAACTTTCAAGAAGGCTTAGAGATATTAGAAGGGGTACTTAACTATACACAGCAGCCGTCTGACATCTACTTGCAAATGGGCGCAATCGCTCAAGATGCCGGTTTATTGATAGAAAGTGAGCAATATCTTCGCCGAGCTTTACTCGAAGACCCTGAAAATGAGGAAGCTATCTATGAATTAGCCATTTTATTGGAAGGGCAAGACCGCCTCGCAGAGTGCATTCAACTCTATCAAGATTTTTTGGACGAAAAGCCCTATTCCGAAATTATTTGGTATCAATTAGGCATCATTTACCATAAACAAGAAGGCTATGAATTGGCGATAGATGCCTTTGAGTTTGCCATTGTTATACGCGAAGATTTTGTGCCTGCCTATTTCCAAAAAGCCCTCGCGCAGATGGATATGGAAAACTATGAAGGGGCGATTCAGACTTTTATGTTTGTCTTATCGACTGATGCAGATGACAAAACGACCCTATTTTATGTGGCAGAATGTTATGAGGAAAAAGAAATGTACAAAGAGGCTTTGCATTATTATTTCAAAGCCATACGCATAGATAACACATACGTAGATGCGCATCTAGGCGCAGGCTATTGTCTCGAAAGCCTCGACCAATATGCAGAAGCAAGCTCTTTTTTTGCCAAAGTGCTTGACCTCGAACCCGAAAATACAGATGCACATTTGTCGTTATCTATTTGCGAATATATGTTGGGCAACCCGCACAATGCGTATTGGTACTTGCAAAACGCCATTCGTATAAATCCCAATAATATAGATTTGTGGAAGCAATGGGCAGATTTACTCTACGAAAATGATAATCTTGACGGGGCAATTACCTTTTTGGAAGAAGGCATAAAAGTCAATACCTTAGCCGCAGAATTGTATTATATTTGTACGGGATATATGTTTGAAGCAGGCAAAACGAATAGGGCCTTAGTTATGTTAGAAAATGCTTTGCTGTTGGATAAAAAAGGCTGGGAAGTGTTTGAAACACAATTTCCCGAGTATGCAGCCTTGCAAACAGCGCAGAAATTGCTGGGGCATTATGGAAAATAAATCACCACAGATTTAGACAGATTAAGAAAGCAAGAATCTTTTGCCACGAATTACACTAATTAACACGAATTAACAGCCCTAATTCGTGTTAATTCGTGCAATTCGTGGCGATAAAAACAGGTTTTCCGTAAGTCCTGAATCGGTGGCATCGGTGGTGAAACTCAAGAACACAAAAGCGGAATCATCAATCTCACCCTTGTATATTTCCCTTCTTCAGAAGATATTTCTAATTGCCCTTTGAGTAAATCCAGCGTTTTTTGCACAATATACAAGCCCAAACCCGAACCCTTGCCCTGTTCTGTGCGAAAAAACATCTCCGTAATACGCGAAATATACGAAGCAGGAATCCCAATTCCATTGTCTGTAATCTCCACCATCGCCTTATTGTTGATAGCCGAAAGGCTGATATCGCAGATATGTTCGAGCTTTTGGGGGTCGCTATAATCTACCACATTGCGAATTATATGATGAAAAATGCTGTGCAAGCGTTTTTTGTCCGAACAGACTACAACTTCTTCAGAGATTTGTAAGTTGAAGGATATTTGCGAAGAAGCGGCCATTTCTTCAATGATTTCGGCTAAAAAAGTGTCCATTTTAATATACTCCTCCTCCAATTTATTTTGCGAATTAGCGGCTATCTCATTGATTTCCTGCATCACTCTGTCCATTTTTCCCACACTTTGGGCTATCATTCCCATATATTGCTGCGTGGAAGAGGGGATATTCTCATATTTTATCACTTCTACCAAGCCCAAAATAGAAGACATAGGACCTCGCAAATCGTGAGAAGAACGATATACTAAGGAATTAAGCTCCGTTTTTGCCTGTTTCAAGTCATTATTTACTACCCGCAAATCCTGCGTTCTTTGCAATACTTTGTCCTCCAATTCGGTTTTTGAAGCCAATAATTTCAGCCTTTGTTCCGCTATCAACTTAGATTTTTGGAAAGACGACATTTGCACCCGAAACATATAATAAGAAATAATGCTCGAAACAAACACGACAGAAGTGAGATTAATGCTTGTGGCAGAATAAAAAACAGGATTTCCCAAAAAAGTAAGTCCAATCATGGTCATCAGCCACATCATTACAAAGGTGAGTATCATTTCCTTGGGGCTTTGCACGATTAAAAAAGCCACGACCACCACCCCAAGCACATACATCGTAACCTGACCATGAATGTGCTGCGCCGCAATCGTAATGGTTACACAGAAAATCAACATGCCATTGATTAAGCCCATAATGGCAAAATTCCTATGTTTAGGTTTTGCGTTTTCCGAAAAGTGTATTTTCCACACCAAAAAACTCAATGCAGTAAACAAATACCCAATATGGGAATAGGTAATGTACTCCATTGGCGGAAATTCTGCCCATTTTCCTGCCAAATACCGAGAATAATCATTGAACAATAGCAGCACATTGAGCAGCACAATTCCATACGACAAGTAAGTAGCAATCTTGATGTTAGATAAAGTGCGTTCAACGCAAAATTCTTGTGGTATTTCTAATGATAGAAATGATAAATTCGCTTTTTCCATAAAATAATGCCCCGTAAAATGATAGTAAGATGTAAGTCATGTACCCAAAAGAAGAGGTTAGATTTTCTGCTAATCTGAATAAAATACTCATAGCAAATATGATACCATCTACTATTTGGGCGGTTTTTCAAACCATCACAAATTGCAGCTTAAAACTATTTAACTTGCACAAGTGCTTACTTAGCCCTATCTTTGTGGGACAAAACAACTGTTTCAGTGAGCAGTGAACAGTTAGCAGTAAACAGTGAGTTCTCATTTCTTATTTTTCGGCACGCAGATTTTCGCAGATGAAAGCAGATTTCGCAGATATAGGGCTTTCATTTCTTATTTTTTATTTTTCATTTTTTCCATTATTTATGTTAAATTTCTCGCTAAACCATATTCCTTCTCGCCCAGAAAAGCCTCGTACAGAAGGCGTTACCATGGTGATAGACAAAGGAATGAGCATCCGTGAAACAGAAGATTTTTTGAGTGTTGCATCGGATTATGTAGATATAGTAAAATTAGGTTGGGGGACTTCTGTCCTTACCCCCAAATTGAAAGAAAAACTCAACGTCTTTGCGGCACACAATATGCCCGTTTATTTTGGCGGCACGTTGTTTGAAATTTTCTATGTGCGCAAGCAATTAGACGATTATTGTCGCATCTTAGACGAGTTCAATATCGGGCATCTCGAAGTTTCGGACGGCTCTATGGACATGACTACCGAAGAAAAAACGGCGGTTATTCGCCAATTAGCCAAAAATTTCACAGTCTATTCCGAAGTCGGAAGCAAAGATGCCACCAAAATCATTGCGCCTTATTTGTGGGTCGAAATGATGCAAGCCGAGTTAGACGCAGGCTCGACAAAAGTCATTGCAGAGGCGAGGGAAACAGGCACAGTGGGCATGTTTCATGCAAATGGCGGCGTGCGCAGCGATTTAATAGATGAGATTTTGCACCAAATTCCGTCCGAAAAAATCTTGTGGGAAGCTCCCCAAAAAAGCCAGCAAGTTTGGTTTATTCAACTGTTGGGGCATAATGTCAATTTGGGAAATATTCCGCCAAATGAGGCTCTGCCTTTGGAGACCTTGCGGCTCGGGCTAAGGGGAGATACCTTTGATTTGTTTTTGCCGAAGTCGTAGTTTCGCGCAGATTTCCGCAGATGCGAGCAGATAACGCAGATAAAAACATAATATCTGTGTAGGGATTTTATGAATACATTTCGTCATTTTATTAGCTATTTTAAGTACAAGTGAGTAATACTCTAAACATATATTTTCGATATATCTTAGTTGATTATGATAAGCTTATAGTAACTTTCAACTCTCAACTTTCAACTACTTATTATGAGTATTCAGCAAATAAAATTCAAGCATTATAAATCTTTTGAGAACGAGCAAATATTTGACATAAAGCCTATTACACTTGTAATTGGCAAAAATAATGCAGGAAAAACTGCCCTTATAAAGCTGCCTTTGATGTTGAGTGAGTGGCTCAAGGCAAATGGAGATTTGCCTTTACGCTATAATAATGACAAATTGTCTTTTGCCAAAAATTGGAAAGAATTATTTTTTAACCAAGATAAAAATAAGCAGTTGAAATTTGAGATGAATATTGATGAGATAAAAATAATCACACATATTCAATTGAATGGATATCAATATTTGATAGCCTTAGCAAAATGTATCTATGAAGGTAAATTGCATTATAGCGCAAGATGGACAGGCGAAGAGGTAGAAAATCCTTTGTATAATTTGACATATTTTGGCATAGAGGAACATTATGATACGAATGAATATACCGAATATTATGCCCCTCGCCAAGATGTTAAGTTATCCTTTGAAGGAATGGAACCCATTATAGCTGAAAAAATAGCCGAAAACGATGAGTACGTGCCTATTAGCCCTATTCCTCATTTGGGCGGGTTTCAATATTTCACAGGAATTCGCCATACTTTTGCAGACGCTAATTTAAGTTTTGATGAATTAAAAAGGAAAGAATTTGATGTTAAAGGGGAATTTGCTATTCATCAATTATATAAAGATGTCGATTTATTGCAAAAAGTGCAAGATTGGTACATAGAAAATATGGAAGGTTGGGGCATAGAGATAGAAAAAAACGCAGGAAATGACGGTTTTTACCTGTTTTTAACAGATTTTAATACAGAAGGCGGAGCAAGAGTGCCGATTACGCAAACAGGGCAAGGCATTACGCAGGTTTTACCTTTGGTTGTGTCGGCTTATATGAATGTGAAACCTCCTGATGGGCGCAGCCTTCAAGCGCAAATAAATAGACAATTGTGGCAATCTTCGACTATCATCATTGAGCAGCCCGAGCTTCACCTACACCCTGCTGCGCATGGCAATTTGGTACAGCTTTTTGCAGAAAGTGCCTTAGCAAACGGACACAACTATATTTTGGAGACACATTCCGAAGTGATGTTGCTACGAATCCGCCGCTTAGTGGCAGAAGGTGTGTTAAAGCCTGAGCAAGTTGCCATTTATTGGGTAGATTCGGAAGAAGGAAGTAGCGGAAAAAGGAGTTTTTTGAAGAAAATAGAAGTAGATGAGAATGGCATGTTAGACGACTGGCCCGAAGGGATTTTTGCTGATGACCATGAAGAAGTATTAGCTATTAGGAGGGCGCAAAGAAAGAAGGAGGTGATAGTACAATGAAAGTATCTATAGTTCCTGACTTGATGAATGAAGAGGCTAATTTTCAAGTGTTTAATCGAATTTTCCCCTTTTTTGAGGAGAAAAAACATTGGCTTTGTATAGATAGTGAAGAAGTGTTAGTTGCCATGAAAAATAGCCTTTGGTTGTTGATAAAAGATATCCTAATAACAAAAATAATGATGTGGCAAAATTAGAGGCATTTTGTGCGGAAAATGGTATTTCTTGTCATATTTTATCCAAAAGAGAAATAGAAAACTACCTACCTTTTGACGCTTTAGAAACCTTGAATTTGAATAATATGCTGGATATATTCAAAAAACTCAAGCCTGAACAGCAGGATTTCTATGATATGGAAAAAGGGTTTTATGGCAAAAACGAAATCCCAACAGATTGTGAGGGCTTGTGGGGCGATATAGATAAAAAGACAGATACATTTCAACAACTTAGGAAGGGATTTGCGGGGAACAAAGGGAAAAGTGTTTTTGAATCGCTCTATCAAAATACAGGTATTATTACTCCTACTGGCTTGCTACATCGCTGCAAAAGTACAGGCGAAGGCGAACTCAAAGACCTCCTTTCCAAAATGGCTAAAGCCTTATAATCGCGCAGATGAACGCAGATTTAACCGCAGATTTTCGCAGATAAAAAATAAAATATCTGCGAAAATCTGCGTCCCTATCTGCGGAAATCTGCGTGAAACTCGACCTCATTTTATCTTCACTTTTACCACAGAAAGCTCGCTTCCCCCTCTCGAAAAATACACAATCAACGCCTCCGAATTGTTCACCTGCTCGCAATAACGCGGATAAAAAGAGCTATCCCACTTAAAATCTTTGAGCAAAGGAACCCTTGCTGCCGTTTTACCGTCCATTTCTATGAGGTTGTAATAGATGCTTGTACCTTGTTTTCTGCCCGAATATTCGTAGAAAATATACGCGCCACTTTCGCCAATGGCATAAAAATAAGACAAATTGGCAGGGTCTAAACCCGACTGCGCTTTGTCAGCTATGGCGTGCCACTCGATTTTGCCTTCAGGCGAAACAGAGGTCAAAATCACTTCTTCGTAGTGATACAAAGTTTGTTGCGACCAATAACCCGTATAATAATCTCTATAACTTTGCACAGTCGTATAATATCGTTCCGCCATCAGCAACACGCCCCCGTCCGAACGCAGCACAATTCCATTGTCTTTGCCAGCATTGTGCATATAAAAATTGCTCAATTCCTTGCCTCTTTCTATCTGTCCTTTACTGAGAAAATTTGCCTTAAATTCATCAGAAAACTCCTCCGCAGCTTCTAACATAATTTTATTGTCCTGTCCAATTTTTTGAAAAACCGTTCCTACAATTTTATCCGTTCCTAAGTCTGAATAAAAACCTGCCACATACATATTTTCCTCTTTGTCTATCCGAAAAGCCAGACTTGTTATGTATTTGCTCCCAAAATTGATAGGAATTTCCTTCATTTTTTCCGTTTTTCGGTCAAAATGATAGGCAAGATATTGATAATCTTTGGCAGAACCGATTTTGTCCGTTTTGTAGAGTTTTCCCAAAATGAAAATATTGCCTTCATTGCTAATGCGCAAATCTGTAACCGAGAATTTATCGTCAGGATAGCGGAATTTTAGCTCTCCATTTTGCACCAAATCCCCTGCATCATCAAAGAGATAATACAATATCTGTTCGGATTCTCTGCGGTTTCGAAGGTTTTTATAACATAACAATCTCTTTTTATTCGGAGAAAGTTCATACTCCAAATCTACCTTTTGCTCTTGCTGATTTGGGTAAACAGAAAGAACTTCATCGGAAGCAAGCACATCTCCTCGCAGGTTATATTTGTAGTATAAAGTCTTGATAACCTTGTCTTTAGGGAAAAATTCGGATATAAAGACAAAAATATTATCGCCAATTACGGTCAAAAAATCGACATGTTTCCGTCCATTTTGCTCCAAGACCTCTTTCATCCATTGGCGATTCATTTTTTCGTCATATTTAACAATGCCAATTATGCGATTTGCCGCCACAGTAACGGGGCCCATCGTTACCATGCCTTTGTCGGCAGGGCAATATTCGTAAAAATCGGGCTTTGCATCACGTCTGCCTAAGTCCAAGCGGGCAAGGACTTCTTGCGCCGACAAAGAGGTAAAAGTTAAGAGAAAAGCCAAAACAAATCCTACATATTTCATTTTATTGTGTGTTTTAAGGTAAAATTTTTGATTATTTTAGCAGCAAGAATTCCCATTAGTATTGAAGAATACATAACTTGACAATTTCGTTATAGCAGCCATTTCAAGTATTTCTTAGTTCGGCAGGCTCACTACGAGTAGTGCCGTAGGCAAGTTTTTACAAAGATACACAAGTTTTCCTGCTGTAAAGAAAATGGAGCTGACAAAATGCAAATATCTCTCGTTTTACCGCAAAGTTCGCAAAGGAACCGCAAAGAACGCAAAGGAATAACTCAAAATTACTCACTTTGCGTCCTTTGCGTGGGCTTT
>JAYUZN010000166.1:0-11067 GCA_043751755.1 Bacteroidota bacterium
GAAAATCGGAAATATGCTTTGTACGACCTTGCAAAACAGAAATTTTTGTGTAATTTTGCGTATGATGCGATTGCGAGAATGGAAGATGGGCGGTTTTATGCGTACAAAGACGGGAAATTGTCGTATTTTAATGATGACGGGAAATGTGTGGAAGGCTGTGAGGGGAATTGAGAAATGATTGCTATACTTTGAACGGGGTAAATTTTCTGGCTCAGGCTTACTAAACGGCGAAGGTTTAGTAAGCCTGTAGTAGTTTTTATTTTTCTTTTGCCTGCCTTATTAGGTCTTCTATCTGTTGCTGCAATTTTGCCTTTTCCTGTTCATTTTTTACTTTTTCTTGCTCACTTTCTGCGAGTAATTTTGCTTTTTCTTGCTCATTTTCTGCGAGTAATTCCCGCAATTTTGCTTTTTCTTGTTCGATTTCCGCCAATTTCGCTGTCATTTCTTTCATTTTTTGTTCTGTTTCGCGATTTATGAGGCGTTCTATCATGTCTTCTGCCTCCATCGTTCGCTTGATTTGCGCATCACTTGCCGCTTTCGACAAGCGTTTTAATATCTTTTTTACCAAAGGGTTCTTAGAGGACTTTGTATAATTGATGGTATGCAAATCATCTGTTATGTTATCTTGGCTAAATACTTCTAATACCTCTTCCATTTTATTGCGATAATTATGTTGCAAATAGGGGATTTGAATCGTAAAACTCTCGTGTGTCAAGTGATTGATAAAATCATCTTCTATTTGAAGTACTTCTCCTGTAATCGCATCTTGTATAACACGCGGCATTTTTACGACAGGGCGTGAGATTCCTTCGAGTTTAAAACCCAAAATATAAATGGTTACAATTTCCAGAGAATAACTTTCTAGTTCCCCTTTCGCATTTTTGCGCACCTCTTCGTGCAAATAATTCTGCCCCAAATATTTCCTAAACCGCAATATATCATGCGCTTTTTTTGCTTTTTGGAGTTCTATTAACACTGTTTTTTGTTTCCCATTTGCCAAATTAATGACTGCCCGAAAGTCTAAATGGAATATTTTGATTTCGCCAGTAGCATCTGAAATCAACGTTTCTTGCGGTTTGACAGAAAGGCTAATAATCGGGACCCCAAGAATAGTGGACAACAATTCGCGGGCGATTTCAATATCTTCTAAGAGATACTTGAATACTACGTCATATATGGGATTGGCAATGAACATAATTTTACCTTTATTTAAAACACAAAGATACAACATTTTAGCTTAGCTTCCGCTCTTTTTTTCTTTTTCTCTTCGCAAAAAGTAGGCAATTTCTGGGTCATTTGATTGAAAAAAGGCTTCCTTTTTTCCCGAAAAATAATTCCGTTTTCTGTGCAACATCGCTACTATATCTGCGGTTTTATGCACCGTTTGAAAATCGTGTGTTATAATAATAGAAGTTCTATATTGAGTTTGCGCAAGTTCTACAATTAACTCATCTATCAAATCGGAATTGATGGGGTCTAAGCCCGTAGTCGGCTCGTCATAAATGAGGTAGCGGGGTTCGTGAATGATGGCGCGAGCTATGCCTACCCTTTTGCGCATACCGCCTGAAAGGGAATCGGGATAAAGTTTCAAAATATCGGGTTTCAAACCTACCTTTTCCAAAGCAAAAACGACTTTGTCTGTTACAGCTTGACGGCTCATTTTTTTTTCTTCATAAAGGCGAATCCCTACATTTTCGCAGATATTGAGCGAGCTGAACAGGGCAGCACTTTGAAAAACTACGCCAAAATTGGCTAATACTTTGCGCCATTTTGCCTCGTCAAAGGTCGCCACATTTTCGCCGTCTATCCAAACTTCGCCTTTGTCTGCCGTTTCTAAGCCCAATATCAACTTCATCGTAACCGATTTTCCACTTCCACTCATGCCCACAATACAGCATTTTGTATTGTCAGGAATGGACAAGTCGTAGTCGGACAAGACTTCGTTTTGCCCCCAGCTTTTGTATATGTGTTTGAGTTGAATCACTGAATTAGGCTAAAAAACCTGAAACCAAGGCTCTTCTTTTATTGCTTTTTTACAAACCTCTATGTCCGAATGGTCATACATGGGTAGCGGCTCCCATTTTCCTGTATGCCGAAAATACGCAAGTTTGAACTTATAGCCTTGCATGCACTCGATTCGCACAATCCCATATTCCCTATAAGGCTCAGGAGAAATGCGTCCTTCTCGATTGTCTTTCCTTTTACAAAAAACATATAAAAAATGTTTATGCCATTTCAAAAAAATGTCAATGGCATATAACTGATACTTTGCATCATTCTCGGCGGACTCTTCCAAGCAGCCATTGTCTTTGAGGGAGCTTACCACGTCTTGAAAGTCCACCTCTAATTTTTTCTTATCCGAGTCCGTTAATTCTGCGGGGACTCCCGTAAATACCCAGCCCCAAACTGCTTTTTGCTTTTTTGCCATAATGATAGATGATGAGTGAATTGCAAAAGTATGTATTTTTTCGTTATAGTTGCGCGGTTTGAAAAACTGCCCAACACTAAAGTAAAAAGTCCAGTAGCTCTTTTTTCTTTACAGGGGGAAAATATATATGGTTGCTATTTTTGATTATTATTTATCTTCAAGAATAGAAGCAATAATTCCCGAAGTAGAAAATTTTAAATTTACCTGATACATTGAGTCTAATACATGAGAGGATTTCCAGTTTTCCACAGGAAATATTTTCTGTAAACTTATTACTTTTATCATTTTTTTACCATAAATTTCCATTGTTCTCCCTTTATGGATAGTATTTTCCCCATTTTCTTCTCTCCAATATTGGTAATCTTTATGATTTAATCGATTCCCAAATATCTTTCTTATTTCTCGTAGTTCATCCTTAGCATAGCTAAAAGATTTATCATAAGCATGAGATATTGATTTAAAGAAGTGATACCTAAGCTCGTCTTTTGCAAGCATTGTATGATTTCTACTTAATAAATCAGAGAACTTCGTTCTAAAGCTATTTTTATGAAGATTTCTACCATAATGTTTGAATAAAATTCTTGCTATAATGGCTTTATTGCTGTATAACTCAAGTTCTTCTATACAAGCATCTACAGCTTCTAAATTATTTTTTTTTATGTAATAGAAGTACTTATTTGCTAAATGATAAGGTCTATTAATAATATCATTTTCATAATATATTTCTAGTTTATTTAAATAACTATCTGTGTCAGATACATGAAATTCTCTTTGGTATTCAATTTCTAATACCTTTATTTTTTCAATATCTCCAATAGTTACATTTTCTGCCTCATCAAAAAGTTCTTCTATAATAATTTTCTTTTCTATCTGCTCGCTTTCACTTACAAGGTTATTTTTTATTGCCCAAATACTCATTTTTATATACTCAATATAACTGAAAGAACTATAAGGGTCTAAGCGTTTTTTATACTCAAATAATTCTTGTGCTTCTCCATAATAATGAACAGCATCTCTATAATTAGAGGCATCTAAATATGATTTTGCCAAATCATAACAAATAAATGCTCTCCTATGGATTAATCTATCATTTCTTTTAAATAAATCTCTCCTTCTAGATTCAACATCAATAATTATTCTTTCAGCCTTTTTGAGATTTAATATTCCATTTCTTAGTTGAAGATTCATTGCATAATGCAATACATAGTGTTCATTTTCGCAAAACTCTCCCTCACATAAATCGAATAAATCATTAATTCGTCCATCATCAAATTCTTTATTATTTTTTAATGCCTTCAATAAATCTATAACCATTCTACTATTTGCGTAATTTTCTTTTATTACTCTAAAAATTTTCTTATAGTCGTCCCATTTATTTTCTTCTTTCTTATAGATGGATTTAATCAATGAATCAGAGATTATAGGGTGTTTAGTTTTAAAATACAAGTCTGGCTCACTACCTTGTGCGGTTTTTGATATATCTTGTATAATAATTCCTTTACCATCTTTTTTAATAATATCATTTGTAAAATCCCCCCAATCTTTATTTACCAAATTTCTAAGTAAAGATGCTGGCATTGTTATATTATATCTATAAAGTAATGAAATAAATTTGAAAGATATTTGTAAATCAGGTGTTTCGTTTAATTGCTCATAAGCATGTTTGATTATTCGACCATGCCCAACTCCATTAATAAGGGAGAGCAAAGCAACTAGTATGTTTCCTTCGTAATCATTGCATATTTTGGTGATTAACTTCTCTTTCTCATAATTATCAGCTATTTCAAGTAAATTATAATTCTCCAATTTATTGATTAATTCCTTTGCTTCTCCCGTTGAAAAAGGAGTCCCAATTTCTATAGTGGTAAATTTACTTGTATATAAATCATTGTTTAATTTTTCTAATATGTTTTCTCTTATTGAGGCTATTATTGTTATTTTATAATTTAAAAACCTTTCATCTGTTTGTAATAAATTTTGTAGTTTAAAGACATTTTTAAAAACACTATCTTGCTCTATGCCATCTACAAATAATATTATGTATTCCCCTTCTAATAAGGAGAACAGCTTGTCTAACTCTGATAAGCTGTTCGAATTAATTTTATCTATATCTTTTGCTTCAAAAGCAATAAAATATTTGCTTTCTAATGAAATTAGCTGATAAATTAAACGGTAAGTGAACGTAGATTTTCCACAACCATAACTACCAGATAATAAAAAAATAGTAACCTCATTTTCTTGGTTATCCATTTTTGAAACAATTATATTTTTTGTTTCATTCAGTTTTTTATGTCTAATTACATCATAATTCTTTATAATAATATCGAAAGTTGGCTCTTCCCCTGTAAAAAAATGTTGTGCTTCTTTATTATTCTCATCACTTTTTGTTTTATCTCTATCAAAAGGAACAATTGTGTTTTTTAGATTATTAAGATATTTAGTAATATTTATGGGTGTTCCCTTTTTATGTACATAACTTCTCTCTGTTCTTAATGGACTTGTTTTTAGCCACTCTAAATAGGTATCAAAAAAATCAAGGCTTGTCCCTTTTATAACGGCAATGTTTTGGCTCTTATAAAAACGATTTTTCATGTCATCTATTTGGCTGTCAATTAAGTATATTGATTTACCATTTCGATAGTTTATTTTTTCAATCATCTCAAATAAATATTGAGCAGATTTATCTCCGTCTGAAAATCCGATAGCAAGAATAAGAATAGAAGTAGATACATTGTTTCCTAAATCATTAAAGACTTTTTTATAGTATTTTTTTACTTTATCTAAATCTTTTTCCGAAATACGGTAAGGATATTCATCCATTCGGCTAGCACAACCATTTAGCTTTATTAGCTTAATTTCTTTACTGGAAGTTTCATATCCTCGTTCTCGCTCATCAAAAACAATTTTGAATTTTTTGCCACTTTCAGAATTTATGTCAAATGACTGTTCTAGTAGTGTGTCAAAATTTGTAGTAATAATCTGTTTCCAATTAATATTTTTTAGCCTTTGATAAACAACAGGAATAGGTAATTTACTGATATAATTAGTGATGTATTTATTAAAATCGGGTCTTCTATAGTTAGAATCAGAAAAAAGAATATCTACAAATTTCTGAATATTGCTGCCATAATTGAAGGCTGGAATATTCTTATCATTCATGTATTTTTCTATTATTTTGTCCATCAAAAACGGGCTTGTTTCATCTAAAATAATACTTGGTCCTAATATTAATATAACATCTCCTTGTTGCAATAATGGGAAAATAACTTCTGTTAATTTTCTATTAGACAATGATATATCAAATATTGGTTCAGCTTCTGTAATATATAAAGGTTCTTTCTTATTTTTTTGGGGCGATGCACTTAACACTAATTCGAATTTTTCGTCTAATTTATCTAATTTTCTATCCAATCCATCAATTTTTTCTAATGCTAAATTTTGCTTATTTTCTATTCGTATTAATTGGTTAAATACTTGATTTCTTAATAATAAAATTTCTTCATTCAAACTAGAAATGCCTGCTTTACTAAGGCTGCTCAATTCATTTTCAATTTTTTTATCTAATTCTTTTTTATTGAGGATATCTCTTTCTTTTTGAGTTAAATGATTAAACACAAAAGCAAACAAAAAGTAATACAATTTTTCTGCATTAGGGCTAGAATAAGACGCTAAACAGTTAATGATAGTTTGTTTCAAATCTTCGTTATTCTTGGAGTCTTGTGCAAATTTGAAATCCTTAATAAAATTATGCCATTCTACTAAAGACATTTTTTTTAAACGCTCTTTCCAATTATTCCAATTGTCTTCCTTTAGTTTATCTGGTTTTGTTGATTTTAGAATTATATTTTTAAGAGTATCGATATTTTCTTTTACTTCTCCAAATTTTTTAGTTTGGCTATCAACCCAAATGCTAAGGGCTGGTGTATTTTTAAATGAAGGATTTTTTTCCAAACCAAACTCAGCATTTGTAATAAATCTAAAAATAAGTTTTATCGAAGGGTTTTCCTTCTTATGATTATAAAAATTAAAGATTGATTCTAAAAAAGAGTTTGTATTAATAGTAATATTATTTCCACGATATTTAGCTTGCCCAAGTTCTCGAACAAGTGTATCGTTTTGAATATCTAAAATAATTTTATCAATATCTTCTCCAGCCTCCAGTGCTAAATATTCATTATCTGAAATAGTAATCCACTCGTATATACTAAGATTTACTTGATATACAAATCCGTTTATTGTAGCATAAGCATCTCTGTTCTTATCATATGAGAAATTATTTTCCATTGATGTAGTTTTTAAGATAAGTAATTACTATTTTGAGTTACAAATATTCATCTTTTAGAATATTCCTTGCAAAGATAACATTTTTCTTGCACATTTGTTTATCTAAATTATATTTTAGAACAAATAAATACATTTATTTTTAGTTTTCTTGTTTTAAATGAATCTAAATGAAAGTATAACAAATGAAATGTATTGCTATATACTACTCTTTTTGGATAAACGCCAGCATTTCCTCCACCACTTCTAATACTTCTTTGGTAGAATTGATGCCTTTTCGCAGCAAAAAACTCCCTTTTGGGGTTTCTTTCATCTCCATTTTGCCTGAATATAACATAACATATCTCAGTATTTTGGAAGGAATATCTCCTTTATAAAACGCAGATTCTTTATTGGTTACAAAGCTCAATTTGAGGACTTTTCCTTTCAAAATAACCTTTTCTAAGCCACATCTTTTGGCGGCTTCTCGTATGCGTGTGGCATCAAAAAGCTGCAAAACTTGGGCGGGCATCAAGCCAAATCGGTCTATCATTTCTCGCTGAATCTGCTGAAAATCAACTTCTTGGGTAGCAAGGGCTATTCTCCGATAAAAATTGAGCCTTTCGGAAACAGAAGGAATATACACATCTGGAATTTTGATGTCTAAATCCATGTCCACCTGCACATCTTCGACCAAAATACTCTTCCTTTGGGCAATTTCTTCGGTAAAAAGTTCGCTAAAATGCTCCTCTTTTAATTCCATAATTGCCTCGTCCAAAATACGGTTGTACATTTCGTAGCCGATTTCTGCCACAAAACCCGTTTGCTCACCGCCAAACATTTCGCCTGCCCCACGTATGTCCAAATCGCGCATAGCAATGTGGAAACCGCTGCCCAAATCCGAAAAATCTTGCATGGCTTTGAGGCGTTTGCGGGCATCTGTTGTGAGCATCAAATCGGGAGGAGAAATGAGATAACAAAAGGCTTTTCGATTCGACCGCCCAACTCTGCCCCGCATCTGATGCAGTTCAGAAAGCCCGTATTTATTTGCCTCGTTTATAATGATGGTGTTTGCATTCGGAATGTCAAGTCCTGACTCAATAATGGTAGTCGCAACCAAAACATCAAATTGATTTTCGATAAAAGCCGCCATGACATCTTCCAATTTTTCGCCCGTCATCTGCCCATGTGCAATGCGAATTTTGGCATCAGGCACGAGTTTCAAAATGCCCGCAGCCACTTCTTCAATATCCTTGACTCTGGGGTGAATGAAAAAAACCTGCCCACCTCTTTTGAGTTCGTAGGTTATCGCATCACGCATTTCTGCCGCATCATACTTGGTAACGACCGTTTCTATGGGCTGCCGATTTGGGGGCGGCGTAGTGATAACCGAGAGGTCGCGTATGCCTGAAAGAGAAAATTGCAAGGTGCGGGGAATCGGGGTAGCCGTAAGCGTGAGGGCATCAATGGAGACTTTCATGGTTTTGAGTTTGTCCTTGACATTTACCCCAAAACGCTGCTCTTCATCTATTATCATCAAGCCTAAATCCTTGAAAATCACGTCTTTGGAGACAATTCTATGCGTACCAATCAAAATATCAACTTTTCCGTCTGCCACTTTTTGCAGGGTTTCTTTAATGTCTTTTTCGCTGCGAAAACGGCTCACAAAGTCCACATTTACGGGAAAATTGCGAAATCTATTGGAAAAAGACTTGAAATGTTGCAGGGCTAAAATGGTGGTAGGCACAAGAATGGCAACCTGTTTTCCTTCGCAACATGCCTTAAAAGCCGCACGAACCGCAATCTCAGTTTTGCCAAACCCCACATCTCCGCAAATAAGCCTGTCCATCGGATAGCTTTTGGCTAAATCATTTTTGATGTCTTCTGTGGCTTTTGTTTGGTCAGGCGTGTCTTCGTACATAAAAGAAGCCTCCAATTCTTGCTGCATATAGTTATCGGCAGAATAGGCAGGGCGGGGCTGTGCTTTGCGCATGGCATAGAGTTGTACCAAGTCAAATGCCATCGTTTTGACGCGTATTTTGGTTTTTGCCTTTGCTTTTTCCCAACTTGCAGAACCCAATTTGGAGAGTTTGGGAGCTTCTGCATCTTTGCCGATAAATTTGGAGACTTTGTGTAACGCATTGACATTCACCATTATCTCGTCACTATCGGCAAAAATAATCTTCATTGCCTCCTGCACAATCTCGCCCAATTGTATCCTGTGCAAGCCTGCAAAACGCCCAATTCCATGATTTATATGGGTTACATAATCGCCTGATTTCAACTCTCTTAGCTCTTTGAGGGAGATGAGTTGCGATTTTTGGGTATCCGATTTTGCCTTGTATTTATGGTAGCGGTCAAAAATTTGGTGGTCTGTGTAGCAAGCTATTCCGAGTTTGCTGTCCAAAAAGCCTTCATGGATTTCGCCAATGGCTTCTATAAATAAAGCCTTATGTTTATGCCCTTCAAATATTTCTTGCAAACGTTTGAATTGCAAGGGATTATCGGAGAAAATAAAGGTGTTTATGTCATTTTCTTGGTGTGTTTTGAGATGTGCTGCCAACAAATCAAAAGCCTTGTGAAACTGCGGCTGTGCGGAACTTTGCCAGCTTAATTTCGCTTTATGAGCGGAATAAAAAGCGGAATTCCCCATTTCTATGACCGAAAAAGCGGCTAATTCTTTTACAAAAGCCTCTCCATTTTCGTACAGGGTTTCAGGCGTTTTGCTGACCGCAGCCCCGCCCGAATTTTTCTGGATTGTGTTATAATATTCCTTCGCTTTTTCAAAAATACGGCTTAAATCTGTTTTGATAAACTCAATATTTAAGGGGCAAATAAGGGTTTCTGCCGAAATATATTCCAATAAAGAAACCTTTTCTTCTGTGAGCAAATTGGTTTGAATATTGGGCAACAGGAAAATTTTGGAGACTTCTTTTTCCGTCATTTGCGAAGCAATATCGAAGCTGCGAATGGAATCTATTTCATCGCCCAAAAATTCCAAACGATAGGCAGCATCTGCAGCAAAGGAAAAAACATCTAAGATGCCTCCTCGCACCGAAAACTGCCCCACTTCATAGACAAATTCCTCCCTTTCAAAGCCGTATTCATCTAACAAATCTATGAGAAAATCCATGCCGAGCGTGTCGCCTTGTTTGATTTCAAAGGTATGTTTGATAAAAGAACGGCGATTGATGACTTTTTCATACAAAGCCTCCGCAAAAGTTACAATTATCGGGCGTTTTGTAAGGCTATGATTTAACTCATTTAACACTTCGCCACGCTGCAATACATTGGCATTGTCGATTTCTTCGACTTGATAGGGGCGTTTGTAAGAGGCAGGATAATAGTGAATTTCTTGATGCGGCAGCAAAATGCGCAAATCGTCATGCGCATACATTGCCTCCTCTTTGTCGTTCATTATCAGCATCATAGGCTGCTTGATGCGGGTATGCAAAGCCGCAAGAAAGAAGGCATAGAGGCTCCCTGCCATGCCTTTGAGGTGGAATTTTTGGTATTTGTTTTCAGAAATGATTTTGGCAAAATCCTGAATTTCAGGGTGTTGTATATATCTTTTCAGTATTTCAATAGCGTTCATTTTTTATGGAAAAGGTAAGTTCAATTTTTGATGGATATAACGTTTGCAAGCCGCCATCAAAATATAAATGCCCGAAATATCCTCATTCATGGCGTTAAAAGACTCACTTACGGCATATTGATTTCCTTCTAAGACCACAAACTGCCAAATTTTGCCGATAACATAACAGCCGTAAATAGGCTCTTCACTTTCATTGTGCACCTGTGCTGCAAGCATAGAACATAGCAACTGCCCTTGCGGGTCATTTTTGCTTTTGGGAATCTGAGGCTTATATTCATGGAAAAAGAAAAAAGGGGTTTTTGCGGCTTGTTTCCCCTTCGCTACCAACATTTCAGCCCGCCCTTTGAGCAAAATATCATTGCCCAAAGTATCTTTTTTGTTGGCAGAAAGAGAGTACTCATAAAAAGCGCGGTAGCTTTCGTGCCAAAATGAAACCAACAAAATGACACGAATAATAAAATAATTTTTAATATCTGCTTCATTTAACATCATAATGTAGGGCGAAAGCTGCTCCTGCATCTCCGCCATCTGCTGCTGATGGGCTTGCGGAATGTCATATTTTTCTTGCAACCAAGTATGCAAAGTCGCAAGACGATTGTTGCGTTTCAAGCCGAAGGTGTCTTCTAACTCCTCCGTTGTCCATGATTCAAATGATTTTGTGACCATAGTCGTTAATTTTAGGCAAAGATACGGTTTTTTTTCCTGCTATAAAGAAAAAAGAGCTATGACGGCTTTTGCATAATCGTTAGGTTATGTACAATAGGGTTGCGCACCTTTGAAAAGG
>JAYUZN010000167.1:0-2234 GCA_043751755.1 Bacteroidota bacterium
GTCTCAAAATTAAATTGTAATTTAACACTTAGTTTCAATCTATTTTTTTTGTAATGGTGTATCAATTCGTTTTCTTGGGCAGCACTTATATAAATATTGTAGCTATTTGTATCTACTTTTATATGGGCAGGGTCATTCAAAGATTTGCTCCCTATGCCTACGATACAGCCATATATATTCCCAATTTCATAATAAAATTCTGGCGGCTTAGGCAGCTTTATTTCCGCAATTTTGATAAGATGTTTCTTTTCTTTGTCATAAACCCTCATATAATACCTTTCCCTCAATATGGTTTGCAATTTTTGGGTATAGTCTTTTTCGGGTTTAGTGAATCCCGCAAAATCGCCTCTGCTTATATTGTCGTGAATCTCAATCATTCTATCCCGTACAACATGACTTTGGGTAGAAAAACGCAGGGCGTAGCAGTTGCCACTAATTTCAGATAGGGTAACTTTGTTTTTGTCTGTGAGATTCATGGCAGATGCCAACGCAGAAAGCAATTCTCCAACTTCGTGTATAGTAAGCCCATCATAAGCCGTAAGCGTATGACTATCATTATCAAATTGTAGTGTGAGTTCGTACCTTTCCATAATTTTTGATATGAGTTGCTTATTATCAACCTGTCTGCCCTTCTGTTGTAGGGACAAAAGAACGAAAAAATGGCAGAGATGTTGCTTTATGAAGTCAATTTTTACCTCACGAAAGTAATATACTCCTTTGAAGCGGTAAAAGTAAGGACAAAAATTCTACAAAGCAAGGAAATGGGAAAACAATTCTTTAAGAAAATGACCTGTTTACAGGAAAATTTCATGAAATTCGCTATTTATTTGTATATTTGCCCTTCAAATCAAGCCCAAATATATGCCCAGAAAAGACATATCTCACATTCATCATCTTATATAACCTAAAAAAAATATGATTAAGACTATCGAAATAAGGAATTTCAAAGCCATCGAAAAAGTAAAGGTAAAACTAAGTCCTTTGACCGCTTTTATCGGCTACAATGGAACAGGAAAAAGCAGTTTGCTCGAAGGCTTGGAAATGTTCAAAGCCCTTGTAACAGAAGGGCTTGATAGGGCAATTCGTCCTTGGAAAGAATTTGAGCATATTTATTACAAGGGCAAAAAGAAGAGTCAGAAGTTTACAAAAGGCGGGATAGAACATCAATTTTCCCCTATAGAATTTTTGTTTAGTGCCTATCTAAGTCAAAAAAATGGGAACAAACGTTTGTCTTTTTCTACTGCGATTGGTCAAGAAAAGACCGACCGAAGGAATATGTTTTTTATCTCCGAAAAAGTAAATCATGGCTTATTTGAGCGCGTGCGAGATGCAGACAATCACTATATTAAAGAAGACCGCAGCATGAGTGAGCAAAGTCCCGATAAATCCATCTTAAGTTCTGAACTAGAAATAAGTAGGTATGTAGAAAGTTGGCAGTTTTTGTCGATGAATACTTTTTTGATGGGCGATGCTTTTCCGCAAAAAAAGACAAATGGAATCATTACCCTCAATAAAGATGGGCGCAACATTGCCGAATACCTGCTATCGATTCGCGAGAAAGACGTAAATGCCTATCAGGGCATCATTGAAACCCTTAGCTATGTATTGCCATATGCCAAAGACCTACAGCCCCAAATTACGACCGAGTTAGAAAGAATGGTTTATCTACAAATGACTGAGCAGGATTTTAAGCTACCGGGTTGGATGCTTTCGACCGGAACGCTAAAAATCTTGGCGATTCTCGCTGTTTTTCGTAATCCAGAACCCTCACCTTTGATTGTAATAGAGGAATTAGAAAATGGCTTAGACCCCAGGGCGATTCATTTAGTCATTACCGAAATCCAGCACTATCTTGACCAGCAAAAAGGGCAAGTACTTATTACTTCTCATTCTCCGTATTTGTTAGACCTGTTACATATTTCACACATTATTTTTGTAGCAAGAAAAAATGATGCTGTATGTATGTCAAGACCTGCCGACAATCAGGAAGTGATGGAATGGTCAAAAAAATATGCGCCCGGTCAATTATATACGCAAAAAGGCTTTTAAACACCCCAATATATGAAAATAGGTTTTATTTTAGAATGTGGACCAGAGGGCGCGGACGTGAAAGTCTGCAAACATTTAGTACATAAAATCAATGCTGAGATTGAGTTTGTTTCGCTGGCATTAGATGTGAAACCCAAACTCATTAGCGGTTGTGGGAAAGCTGCGAAACAATTATTAGCAAGTGG
>JAYUZN010000168.1:0-2507 GCA_043751755.1 Bacteroidota bacterium
AAAGGCAGAGAACATTTCGCTTGCCTCACATGCTGCATAAACGAAGCGCAAGGCTAAAACACATGCAGCACGTAGTCAAGCGGTGGCGTTGGGCGATACTACATAAAATACTGATTATCAAAAACTTATAAAAATATATTTAAAAATATTACTGTCTTTATATCCATTTTCATTTCATTTTTTTTCAACTCAAACTTATGTGTAAAGTCAAATTTTTTATTAGCCTACTTGCTGTATTCTTTGTTGTGGCAGGGTGCGGCAAAAAAAGCGTGGAACCGAAAGAAGCTATTGCGACTACGGTTGAACACAATGGCGGTGTCAGAGACAATGAACAGGATGACGCTCCAAGTGGATATGAGTACTACATTGACGATATCGCAGTTACCCAAGAAGACGCAGAAACTGCAAATCGCGAACATGTACTCTTGATTGCTGGGTCAGAAAGCGACCCTTCTAACCGCATTCTTCAGATACGTTATTACTCCTCCGAAGAAAATAAGCTGACTTTTGCTTATTCGAAAAACATCCCATTGAAAAAGTACCATGCAATAGAGGAACATTTAGCAGCATATGCTATTTCTTCAGGTGCTGTTCAATATGCTGAAGACAATGATGGAGAAATTCCTGCTTGGTACACTGAATATCAAGAACACTACATAGCAGAGCAGAGGGGAGGAAGAAAGGATAGAGCTTTGTTGGGATTCTTCTTCAAAGACTGGGTAGGCGGCGGCGGGCTTCCTTTTAGTGGGACAGGTACTTCTGCGTTTTGTTGTACATGGAATAACAACATATCAAGGTATAGAATTGGTATAGGTACTTTATGGGTATATGGGTGGATAGGTATGTATGACTCATGGTTCTATCAAAATAGGTTATATGATATGTGGGGCTGGACAAATATGACAGTCTTTTTTGACAGTGTTGCGGGTTTGCAATGGGTAAATGACAGAACTTCATCTGTACTACATCCATAATCATTTTTCAAGGTATTCAGGCTTACATGGATATAAAGACAGTAATACTTTGAAAAAACCATAGAATGTCGTACCTTTGCCTCGTTCTATTCGCACACAATTTACATTGACATGAAAAAAATCTTCATATTAAGCATAGTATTGCTAAATTCTTTAATAGGTTATTCCCAAATAAATACATGGATAATTAATAAAGGAAGCATTCTTGTTGGCACTTACTCATCAGGGCAAGTTATTAATGCTCGAAACCCTGATACAAGGGAAAGATTTTCATTTAAACACATTACCTTCTATCCAAGAGTAGGTGTACAGATAACTAAGAATTTCTTAGGAGGAGTATATGGAAATTATGGTTGGATAGAAGGTAATTTACATCCTAACTTTAGCTATTCGGGTATAGGTTATTTTGGCAGGTATTATTTTTTCCCAACCAAAACTGTTTGTTCTTACGATAGTGTTGGTAAGCTACTGCTTAAAATTAAAATAGGTAACGGATTTAACAAATTTCTGTATCAAAGAGTGAAATTATATGCAGAAGTATATCACCTTTTTACCAATATTTATTATGATGATAGACAAATAACTCGTATAAATGGCTACTATAATCAAATTATAAATATTGGGCTTGGCACCAATATCCGGATTTGGAAAAATCTTTGCTTGGAATATACAGTTAGGGCAAATATCCTCCCTATAAACCCCAAGCAGAAATTTGCATTTTTGGGTCCAGGCTTAGGAATAGATTATTTTATACCTACAAAAAAAATAAGATGAAGTATTATTTTTGTTATATATTAATTATCTTATTATTGATAAAAAATAGTGAATTACTTGCTCAAAAACAGGATTGGAATAGAAATTTATCAATAGGGTCGACTATTACCTATTTTCAAAACCAATCTCCTGATTTTGGTACTTATCTTTATCATGAGTGGACATTACGCATGAATGCTTCTATTCGTGTTATGAAGAGGTATCACCAAGGAATAGATTATTTGAAAATATATACGCAAAGTGTTATATCAGGTAAAAATCAATATTCACTTTTGGGTGTATTTTCTCAATATGATATACTTTATTTAGATAATAGGGGAAGAATTTGGGGAGAGTTGGGTTATTACAATGGAAATTACTGCAAATGTGGGAATGGCGACCCATACCTAAAAAACAATTTATCATACCTTTCTTTAGGTGCTGGAGTAGATTACAAGTTGTATAAGTTTCTTTACATAAATTTTGGATTTCAGAATAAAACCATTTTGAATCCGTTAAAAGTTCATAAATATGCTTACAATTTGTATGTGCTTGGATTGAATGTAGTATTGGAAGGAAAAAATAAAAAATAAAATCGCCCAACATACGGCTTGCTGTACATCGCCACTTATGCCGACGCTGCAAATCGGCTGCGCAAGTGGCGATGTCAAGCAAGCCCAGCGTTAGCGGATACTCATAAAGTATTGGTTATCAAGCAATTGGTTTAGTAAAAATTTGGGAAAAAAAGTTTTTATCTCCATTTCATTACGATAAAACCCT
>JAYUZN010000169.1:0-8577 GCA_043751755.1 Bacteroidota bacterium
ATACTTTTTCTACAAAATTTGGGGAAAAAGGCTTTTATCGTAATGAAATGGAGATAAAAACTTTTTTCCCCAAATTTTGACTAAACTACTTGCTTGATAACCAATACTTTATGAATATCCGCTAACGAAATGTGCTACTGCGGGCGTGGCGGTGGATTGGCTTGCGCTTTGATTCGCCACGCTTGACAGTAGCACCCTTGTTGGTAGCATTTTATTCATTCTTACGGTTTTTATTCCCTTTTTGGGGAGTATTCTTATCTTCGCCATTATTTGGATTATTAGGCATTTCTTCATATTCGCCATTTTTAGGTTTTAATGTGCCATTCCCTATTCTTACTAAATCAGAAATAACCCATATTATTGAATATAATGCAAGAACCCCTAAACTTATACCTAATGTTGTGCTAATCAATAAATTTGCCATCAATATAATGGCAGTTACCCCGACTGCCAAATATAAAAATTGCAAAAAGCCTATGCCTCCATAACCCAGATAGTATCTATGGGCTCCCCAAAGGAGAATCAGTGGAGCAATAAGCAACCCGCCAACTGTCCCTAGTAATCCCCACATCAATGCAGTTGATTTTTTCTTGGGTTTAGGATTTTGTGCAAACTCTCTATCCCCATTCTCTATTTGGATTGGGCTTGATATTTTGGAATGATTGTTCGAAACCTTTTGCAAATCAATAGTAGTTGCAGCTATAACTTTGTTTGAGTTGATTGTTAAACTCATTGCCAAAATACCTGCTATTATAAGTGTGAATGAGTAAATAAAATTTTTCATTTTACCAAAATTAAATTGTGAATGAGTTAAAGAATTAAATTCGGTTTCAATTTCCATATATCGGAATAACTCCATATACCATTAGCTGTGTTCGGTGCGCCTGCATTTGATTGAAAATAGATATAACCATCAGAAGCCCAACAAGGATTACCTTCCGAAGATTTTCCTTGTGTGAGTTGGGTAATAGCCGTCCCGTCTGATTTCATCACGTAGATATGATAAGCATCTTTGTCTCTATCTGATTCAAAGACAAGCATTTTTCCATCGGGCGAGAAACGCGCTTTTAAATTATTATTGTCTCCAGAAGTGATTTGCGTACTCTGTCCTGTTTGAAGATTATATAAAAACAAATGCGTAAAATTACCTACATCTTTTTGGTAAACAATAGTCGTTTCATCTGAACTCCAACAAGGGTTTACTCCATCCGTTAAAATTGTGAAATTCATTCCTGTAACGTCCATCATACAAACTTTATCACTACCCCCTATTCCGGTGTCAAAAGCTATTTTTTTCCCATTATGCGAAACTTTTGGTCTTTCATCCGTTTCTCCCATTGGGTTTGTTGATATATAAGTTATACCAGCACTCTCAATAGAACTTCTAGCAACAATGGGCTTGCCTGGTTTGGAATATTGATAGACAAAAGTTTTTGAATCAGGATACCAAGAAGGCGTATTTGTGTATGCACCAACTAAGGGTGTGCGCCCAGGTGAACCCAAGTTTATCAGAACAATGCTAAATCGTTCTCCGCCTGTTTTATTATCATCTCGGACATGACACAGTAATTTTGTCCCATCAGGACTAATATCAGGATAAAATTCAGCAACTGGGTCATCTGTTACTCTTGTTAATTCCTTAACATTACCAGTCGTTGCTGGTGCTTTAGGAATAAAAGCAATTTGTTTTGTCGTTTTGCAGTTAGTTACAAAAAAGAATAGTAAAAAACTGACCCCGAATAAAATGATTGTCTTTTTCATTGATTTATTAAGAATTAATACGGTTAATTAATTTACATTCAACTATTTACTTGATTTTTAATTGCTACTAACGGCTGGCATTGCAGAAGTGCCGCCGAGCTTGGGCTTTGAGCTTCGGCTGGGCGGCATTTTCGGCAATGCTTATGTTGGCAGAGTTTTTTATTCATTTAGCTAGTGTATGAACTCTACAGTGTTAATAGATATATTTGTTAAAATGTAAGGTTTAACGCCATCGGCATTCCCATAAGATATTTCCATAAAATCACATGTAGTCATAGAACTTTTGGAATTGTAGCGGACATTAACATGGTATAGTAACTTATTTTTGCTCCGTTCATTTGGATTGCCCAATAGTTTTATACATTCTATTGTATCCATTTTCAACAAACATCCCCTATAAACATTAATTAAGGATTCAGAACCTTTTATATTATTAAGTAAATATGACTTAGTATCATTATTATAGTGCCAATTTTCTTTAATAAAAGCTTCTAACCTTATATTGCAAGTATCTTTGGTAAAATATACTTGCTTGGTGTTTCCGACTTGTTGAGTAGTTCGACAAGCCCAAAATAGGCATATAACGCAGAATATACTTAACATAATCGTTTTCATAATTTCAATATTTTTGAGGTAAATACTTTGTTATTATAAAATACTTTTATGAAATAAACACCTATCGGATAATCTTTGAGAGAAAAAGATATGACACCATCATGCAATGTTGTAACTTGCTTTAACTTCCTACCAAGGTTGTCAAAAACGATAATATCAATATTACATCGTTCTGCTTTGGAAATGTCTATATTAATCCTATCGTTCGTAGGATTAGGATAAATGGCAAATAAATTTGAAGAACGAATAGGCTCAACAGCATTAGTACCATAACAATTAAAAGATGGAACATGTTTGATAGCACTACAAGAAACTATGGTGTCTGAGTGCTGAATAACATCTATATTACCTAACATTGCACTATCCGCATAAAGATTAATTGCTCTATGAGTAATTCTTTCTTCAGAGTTCCAACTTACAACACTTAGCGAATCAATTACATGGTTTCCAAGCCCTGCATGTGTTAATTCGTGTAGCACTATCTGATATAAATCTTCGTCTAAAAGACTGGGACTTGGTGCGACTGCCGAAGTGTCATACCACCAATTATTAGGATATCTAAAAGTAATATCTATTTCTGGTTGATAGAAACGATTAGTAGTTGGACAATAATTATTCCATATAGTAGTTTGCGCTTGTATATCAGGACCAAAAGTAGTACCAAACCTTATCGTATTTAAAGTATCCCTAAAAGTTGTTTGGGCAATGGGATTATTATTCATCGAAAAGTTAATATGCGAATAACAACGCCAATCATTTAAACCTTTCAGTACAATTGCATAGGCAAAAGTATCATTGAATAATGCTGCATTTGGAAAAAATTCATAGCCACTTGCATCAATAATTCCTGCCACATCTGCTCGATGTTTTTGATTTGTGGTAGTATCAATGTAATTTCTGATGGAATATACTACTTCAACATATGCATTATTATTGGAATTATTGGTTTCATAACCATTATTCGTTAATATTTGAATAATGCCACTTCCTGGAGTCCCTTTATAGGCGTTTCCGTCAATCATTGCTCCTTCCACAATTGATGGAACTCGTACTTGTATCATGTTGTCAGACCAAAATATAGAATCTCTTTTATCTAAGGGAGACCATGAGGCATTATCATCAGCATTTAGAAATAAAACTTTCCCCGTACCTTGTGTAGCCCCAAATCCTGTGCCATATATGGTAAGAATATCACCTACTCCGCCTCTTACTATGCTTGGGCTTACACTGGTAATTTGAGGTAAACACAAATCGCTACTTAATACATTTTGGGCATTAATCTTAGTAAAACCCCATAATGTATTTCCATTTGGCGCAAGAGAATAGATTGCGGAATTTAGCATGAGTGAAGGGTTGGTAAAATAAAGAAATGCAACCTGATTACAGTCTTGTATTTCTATTTTTACATGTGCTGCTTGTTGTAGTGATGTGGTAAGTTGTGAACGATTGGTGGGGTTTAGTTGAGCTGAAACAGCAACTCCCAATACTGTACTACTAATACCTACAAGAAATGGGTCATAATAATCTGTGGGAGAAAGTATCATGTTACCTCTTGTAGCCGTTACTTTGCCATTGGTTACAACATCTGTTCCAAAAATATTGGGGTCAAGTTCAATATGTGCCGCAGCATTATCTAAATAGGTATCATTATCATTTGCTCTCAACATTATATCAAACTCTAAATATTGGGGAGATGTTCCTGTAATTATAGGGTTTGCAAAAGTATAAACTAATGTATCTCCTGCATTAAGTTGTTTGTTTAAGGATATATTTTTCCTTTTTTCGTTCAGAATATCCCGATATTCACTAGGAGGGAAATCTACTTGATCATATTTTTGCCTTTTTGCTATCTTTTCTTGTAATGCTTTTTGTTTTACTTTTTTGTAACTACGATAAGATGCGCCTTGAAAAGGGGCTGCGATAGTAGGGTTACAATCTGTATATTGTAATTGTGTAGCTAATTCAACAATATCATAAACCTGCACCAAAGAATCAAATTGATAAAATAGATTTGAGGCTATAGGGTTAAAGTTATCCGCAAAATATTTCAAATATCCCTGCTCGCTATAAGACACTTCTAATACATCATCATTGGATTCTGTATAATAATCAATAGAAGGCATTTCAAAAGTTGTTGGGTTACAAAAAAATAGCCCAACTTCGCCTACTCGAAATTGCAAATTATGAGAAACGTATAATTCCATATCCCCAACACGCCCTCCAACTGTTAATATTTCTACCGTCCCACAATTCAAACTTCCTTTGAATAGCTTACTAATTTCAATTGTTTGAGAGGTATAAATAAAATCATTATTTTGATTCCAATAAGAATCTGAACGAATAACTTTCCCTTCTAAAATGTAATCGGCATCTGTAATAATGTCAATTAGATTCGCTTTCGTAATTTGTCCAAAAGACAAAGTTACTGAACACATAAATAGCAAAAACATTGTAATTGCTTGAAAATAATTGCTTTTCATAATTTTAGTATAGTTTAAATTGTTATTATTTTTAATCTCTGCCAACGCCAAGTGCTTGTGTCGTTTGGCTTTGCGTTTTAGCCTTGCGCTTCGGGCAAAGCCAAATGAACACAAGCACCTTTGTTATGCACATTTTTCACGTCTTAATTTCCCATGTTTTAGGCTTAAAATTGTCTCGATTGCGTATTTCTACGCTGTCCCCTTTGGGCTTTATCACATATAAGCCCTTCTTTATCGCATATTTTTCCACTTCATCAGTCACTATCATTCCTGCAACCGCTCCATACATCGTTGTCCCTTTAATGCTTCGGCTCGGGGTTTCCTGTAATTTTTCCAACCTTTCAATATGTTCATCCACATCTCTTTGACGTAACGTATTTTTAACTTCTACCACAACGGAATAAACCGTATTTACTAATAACAAATCGATTTCTAACAAAAATTTCCCCTCTTTTTCTACTCGAACTCTTGGATGAGTTTCTTCTAATTCGACTCCTTTTGCCCGAAACAGTTCTAAAATACGGGGGCGAACTTGCTCTTCCGCAAATCGTCCCAATGAATCCGTAACATCAGCAACTTGTTTCGCCAACAATTTTAGCTGTGCATCCGTTTTAGCCTGCTGTTTGTTTGTTTCTGCAAACAATATAAGCACTTGTTCGTATGTAATTGAGTTCAAATCCATTTTGAAAGTATTATATATTTGCCACAAATGTACGAAAAAATAACTAAATCGGATTTATTTTTATAAGATTTTTTTTCAAATCATTTTATAGTATTATTTTTTGCTTTTATTGTGCATAACGGCTGGCGTTGCCGATTTGCCGCAGAGCTTGGGCTTTGTGCTTCGGCTGGGCGGCATTTTCGGCAATGCTTTTGTTGTCAGATGTTTTTATTCTTTTCTTCCGCCAATCTTTCCATTACCATTAATCAATCGTAATGTATCATTCACTATTTCTGTTTTATGGTTATGGAGTTTTCCATCTGTTTTAGGAACTAAATACCATTTGTTTGCGATATGGCGTAATTCATAGTTAGCCTTATTGTAACTTTTAGGCTCTAAATAAAAAATTAGCCTATCACTTAAACACCACTGCTTAGAAGAGTGTCGAATTAATATATACTTTGTAGTATCATAATTTGTCACTTCATAATCAAAACAAGGTAGAGACTCTTGAGCAGATTTATTCACCATTTTTTTGTCACTTGTTTCTTTAGCCTTAATTTGGCTTTTCACATTAGACTCTGTATTAACCGTTAAACTCGCCTCTTTTTCTTTTTGAGGTTCGCTGTTCTTTAAGACTTGTCTTGATGAATCAATACTGGGTTGTACAGAATCCACTAATTGCTTAATGGATTCTGCTGTTTGGCTGTTACTCGTTGTCTCTGCTTGTTCTTTCTTACAAGAAAGGAGTAGAATGCTCATAAAAACAGCCAATAAATTAATGATAAACACAAATTTTCTCATATTTAGTTTCCTTATTAGTTTCAATTTTCAACAGATACGTTCCGTTTGGCAAGTTAGTTACATTTATTGGTATCTCAACATTGTTTTGTGTAGAAAAACTTTCAAGTACTTTGCCCAACATGTCAAGAACCTGTAAATGTATGATTTCCATATTTGAATCATCCACAAATACAGACATAACGCCCCCAGAAGGATTCGGATATATTTTTATATCGCTACCATATAAGGCTGCTTCACTTGCCACAGGTATAAGCGCATCTCCTATTTCTGCCACATAAGAATTATAACCATTTGTAAGCCCCCAACTATTAGGAGCATTTCCAAAGCCATATTGCCCTAACATCCATACAGAATGTTGATTATGTTTCCTTTGCATCATAGTATAGTCTCCCCACCTATCAATGTTGCCTAATACATTTACAAATCCGTCCCCTCCTCTAACTACTGTAATGGGTCCCCATGTATTATCATCTACATTTATAACACACATTTGAGGGAAAATAGTAGCACCTCCCCTAAGAAAACCAATCATAACAGATTTGTCGTTAATATCTTGACCAAAGGAAGCTATACAGGGATAAGTATAGTCCTTTTGTTGAACTTCTGATAGGTGCATTTCTGTGAGTGTGTTAAGATTAACATCTATTCTATTGTAACTTAAACCACTCCAAGGAAAAGGGCTTACAGGAGCTATAAAGTTTGCATTATTCGTAAAAACAAAATGAATAGTATTATCAAAAAATATAGCATAATGAGTTCTACAGTCACCAGGGTCTAAGGTAACACCCGTATTTAACTGGCTTGCACCAAATAGTGTTCCTAAAGCATCTCTATCAGCTGGAGCATAGGGCTGTGCTGCATTTATGATATGTGCAACTATTAGAACCACACCCATTCCAATATCTCCAGTAATATCATACCAATCAATTGTAGGTGCGCCACCTATATTGACAGGGTTTGTACTCACTAAATAGATACCAGGCTTACCACCATATAATAACCCATCTTGAGCATATTGGGCTGGAACAATTTGAGCAGAATTTAATCCTAGAACATTTGTAAATGTACCAAGTTCCCATGGAAATGTTGTTAGTCCCGCTAAATTATTGTACCCATCACTTTTTTGAATTTGCAAAATTCTTGGTCCTAAATAATTACCACCCGGGTTATACATATTCCCAGATATAAATAAATCATGGTTACTTATTGCAATAGTTGGTCGGTCAAACCATGTGTTATTATTGTTCGTAGAAGCACCAGGGCGAGAATACATGTTCCAACCATCTGCAAATGGGTTATTTGATTTTGAGAAACAAATTAAAATTTGAGAGGTTGCAGGAGTGGATCCACTCATCAAAACTAAGATAAATCTATCTTCCACATCATCATATACAAGCATTGGGTCGAAATAAGAATTGGCAGGCAAACCAGGCAATTGAGCAGCAAAAAAAGCCTGCCAAGTCGTCTGAACTTGTAAAGGTGTTCCATTATTGCCATTTGCTTGACGATAGTCAATCGTATAATAATCAGCAGAAACAATAATACCACCATTTGAAATTGCCATAGTACCGTCTGGAGGCGATATTTGGGGTACAAGCAGCCTTTGGTTATTGGCTATGAAATTTTCGTGAACAATGGGAATGATGGGCGGTGCTGCTACCTTATTGGTAGTTTCTGGTTTGTCTTCTGCTTTTAAGGTAGGCTTTGTACGAAAGCTGCTATTTCCCGTTTTGTTCATCAGCCGTTCCTTGTTACTCATGTCGCAAGCCTCTTTGTAAAGCGTTGTTGTTTTCAATTTTGAGATTACATCTTCTTGGCTACCAAGTTTCGGTATATAGATGACTTCGCCATGGGGAAAACTCTTTGTTTCTTTTCCTCCAGTAACAACAGTTGTTTGTCCATAAAGCCCTAAGCTAAAAAGACCAACTAAAATCATTAAACACGTTTGTAATGTTTTCATAACACGTTATTAAAATAGTTTAAAAGTTTAAAATAATTCATTTTCAAATAGTTATCAGCACTACTTTTCATATAATATCTGACAACGAAAATATTGCCTGCCGTAGCCACTTTTGGGCAGATTAGCAGCGTAGGGAAAAGTGGCTATGGTCGGCAATATAAATGTTAGTAGCCTTATTTATTTTTCATAAAAAGAGTTACTTCCGTTTTATCCGCCACACTTTCCGCTTTATCCGTCTTACACACAACTTTCAAGCAATATCTCTGCGCAAAAATATACATTTTTAACGAAATAAA
>JAYUZN010000170.1:0-2570 GCA_043751755.1 Bacteroidota bacterium
CAATTTTCAAGCTATGCTTTTTCTACAAAATTTGGGGAAAAAGACTTTTATCGGAATGAAATGGAGATAAAAGCCTTTTTCCCCAAATTTTGACTAACCACTCTGCTTGACTATCAAGGTTTTAAGTAGTGGCAGGGAACGAAATGTGCTGCCCGCAGTGCCGTTTTGAGCGTAGGTTTCGTGCGGCAGGCAAAACGGCATTGTCGGCAGCACCCTTGTTGTATGCCTTTTTTTTATTAAAATTCAAACCCTATTAGTTGTAATATTTTCATGAAATCTTCTCCTTTTTTCTTGGGTTTTGGTATAGCCCATATAAGTAAATGCTTAGGGCGCGAACTTGCCACATAAGCAAATCGTACAAACTCTTTATTATCATTTTCTCGGCTTATCCAATGTTCAAAATGCCCTCCGTTACTTTTCTTGTCTTTTGCCGAAATCAATAATACAGCATCTAATGTTTCGCCCTTTACATCATGAATGGTTGTAAGTCGAATTTTTTCAGAACTTGCCGCAGTATTTGTATAAATGCTATCCCTTACTTTGTTGTCAGTCTTTCCTTTTGGAGCTTTAACCTTGTTTTTTACATTATCCCAATCTAGCTTGTTTATCGGTAACTCCTCCCAATAATTTTCCAAAAAGATTTTTAGTGATTGTACCCATTCTGTCCAAGTTTTTTCTTGAAAAGGATGTAGCGTTTCGCTTGCAGTTTTGATAAGTATAAATAAAAAATTGCGCCATTCTATTTGGCTTAAACCATCAGGGCTATATTGATGTTGATGATTTCCCTGCCCATTATAACCTAACAAAGAAATACTTTTACCTAATTGTTGTAAAGCGTTTTGCAAATCTTTTCCTGTTCGATTAGGAACATTCCAACAATTTAAAGCGTTAGCAAATAACTCTACTTTATTATATGAATTATTTGTATCTGGGCGAATTGATGCCAATAAACTATGCCCTCGTCCCAATATGGCAGATTTTTTTATATCTATGTTACGTTCATTTATGATTGCTATAAATTTTTCAGGTAAGTTTTGAATACCATCCTCTTCATATTCCCATAAAATGACATTATCTTTGTAGTTTAATGCTTGATTACCAGTTACCTTTTGTATATCATTATTGCTAACTATTTTTTCTAAGTTTTGGCAACAATCTACTATTTGTTGATTGCTACGATAGTTTTGTGTAAGATTTTTTTCTACAATTTTGTGGTGGCTTATAAATCCCGTAAATTTCTCAATATCTACCTTGCGAAATTCATAAATGGCTTGGCTTAAATCTCCGATAAACAATAGATGTACGCCTTTTTCTTTTATTAAGTGTAACAATCTAATTTGACTTTGTGATAAGTCTTGACATTCATCAATAAAAATAACAGGAAACCGTTTAGCAAACATTTCTAATATCATAATGTTTTCGTTCAATAACTTATAACATAAGTATTCAGCGTCTTGATAAGTAGATAATCCTGCTTTTAAGAACTTATCTTTATTAATCCTAAGAGTACTCTCTTTATTGCTGTCAAAATCAGTTTTCAAGCTTTCTACCTTTCCATCAAACGTGTAGTAATATTTATTTACTTGAATAGGGTCTGGCTTATCTTGTTGTGAAGTGTGTGCTGTTTGAAAAGAATGTAAAAAATCATATTTTTCACTTCCATCAACTAAAATATAGCTTTTATCTCCATCTCTTCCATGAAAGCCACTAACCTTATGTGCAAACGGGTGCAAAAGATAGGAATGTAACCATGCGTCTATTGTGCCAATATAATGTGGGTGCTTCGTAGCATTGATGCCGTCATATTTAGCAACTCTATCCGCAATTTCTTTTGCTGCATTTTTGGTAAAACTTAATATTGCCATGCCTGAAAAAGTATCTTTCCAGTTAGCTATTTCATAGGCGGCTTTTATTCCCACTACTTCAGTTTTTCCGCTGCCAGGGCAGGCTTTCAAAAAGCAAGATTCATCAAGTGGGTGAACAATAAAATCAGTTTGTTCATCACTTAACCTCTTCAATGCTTCTCGACTCATGTTTGTCAATCTTGCTTTTATCTGCTCTTTTTGTGTCATTTAACTTGTTTTAGGATTGTGGTTTATTGCCCAATAGATTGCATCTTTAATGTACTTTGGAATGGAAAATACCAAATTGGGTTCATCATGTAGTTTTTGGGCTAGTTTTTGTGCAAATTTGCCTTTACCCATATTTTGCTTGGCTTTGTTTTGATATGCTTCAATTTGATTTAAAAGATAAAATGCGGAATTTTCTGTCGCTTCTGTTCCCGTTACAGCAACATATTGTTGAATTTTTTTCTTTACGTCTCTGTCTGTATCTATATAATCAAGGAAAATTTCAGACAAAATTTTTAAGTTGCCTACTTCCATTGCTAAATCATACTCAAATGTTTTGAGATTTGAGTACATTCTACACAATAAAGAGCCTTCTTTTAACTCGTCAATAAAATCATATTGAGGATTCTTACATTCACATCTATTTGATTGTGTGGGCTTATTTTCCTTATCAGGGTCACAATCTGTAAGCCCTGCACATCTTATAGGAATAAAATCTAC
>JAYUZN010000171.1:0-1635 GCA_043751755.1 Bacteroidota bacterium
TGGAACATGATATTGCAGAACGCTTGGACGTAGCAGCGGTTTTTGTAGGAAAAAAGCCGTATTTATTGCAAGCATTTCACGCAGATTCTCGCGGATAAAAGCAGATTTCGCAGATAAAAGCATACTATCTGCGTTATCTGCCAACATCTGCGAAAATCTGCGTGCCAAAATAGAACATATATGCGTAAAAGAATCACCACAGGCATCTCGGATTTTCGCTCATTTCGGGCAGAAAACGCCTATTTTATAGACAAAACGCTGTTTGTAAAAGAATGGATTGAAATGGCTTCGCAGACAAGCCTTGTCATACGCCCGCGCCGTTTTGGGAAAACAATGAACATGAGTTTGGTGAAGTATTTTTTTACTATAAAAGAAAATGAAAAAAATAAAAGTCTATTTGAAGGCACTTTGATTAGCGAAAATGCTGAATTTTGTGCCGAACATCAAGGCAAATATCCTGTTATTCACCTCACTTTCAAAGATGTGAAAGCCACTACTTTTGAGGGAACTATGCGGCATATTCAAGGGCTAATCGCAGAAGTCTATCTTGAAAATACTTATTTATTGGCAGAAAATAGCTTTAATGAAAATGAAAAAAGCTATTTTGAGGAGGTTTTGAATGCAAAAGCCTCCTTTGAAGATACAGCTTTATCTTTGAGAAAACTATCAAATTGGCTTGCCGCACATCATCAAGCTGATGTCCTCATTTTGCTTGATGAATATGATAGCCCTATTCATTCGGGGTATTTGTATGGCTACTACCAGGAAATTATCGCATTTATGCGTCCGTTTTTGGGTTCTGCTTTTAAAGACAATCCTTCGCTCAAAAAAGGCTTGATAACAGGGGTTTTGCGGGTTTCCAAAGAAAGTCTTTTTTCTGATGTCAATAACATTATCGTTTATTCGGTATTGAGCTACGACTATGCCGACAAATATGGCTTTACAGAAACGGAGGTGAAAGAGGCATTAGCTTATTTTGACTTAGGCGAAAAATTCGAGTCCGTCAAAAGTTGGTATGATGGCTATCAAATTGGGAACCAAGAAGACATTTACAATCCTTGGTCGATTTCGGGCTATTTGGCGAAATACAGAGAAGGGTTTAAGCCACATTGGGTCAATACAAGTTCGGACGACATGATAAAAAATTGCGTTTCTGCCAAAAACGCTGAAAATTTGCGAAAATCTATTGAAGAATTGCTGCAAGAAGGCTTTATTTCCCTTCGTATATCCGAAAATATTACCTTTCAAGAACTCGAAAAGAATGAGAATATGTTTTGGTCTATGCTTACTTTTGCGGGCTATCTTACTGTTATTCAAGAAGGTAGATATTATGGCACGTATCTTGTGCGGATTCCCAACCAAGAAATTCGATACTTATTTCAAGAATTATTGCAACGTTGGCTGAATGTGGAGGTAGGCGTAGCCCTTTCTTCGCTTGAAAGAATGATTCACAGCCTTACCAAAGAAAAAGGCAAAGACTTAGAAAAGCATTTTCGGGCAGTTATGAAAGATACTTTGAGCTACTTTGACCTTGCAGGCGAACCCGAAAAAGTGGCTCATGCCTACGTTTTGGGCTTAATTGCCTTAGTGGGCGAGGAATATATTATTCGTTCTAACCGAGAAAGTGGTTTGGGA